>JBCBZY010000303.1:0-3488 GCA_039815115.1 Pseudomonadota bacterium
CGGTCTGGACCTGCGATCTGACCCACGGATATATAACGATAAACGCGGACTACAGGAGCTGAAAATCGAAAACCTTGTTCTGCACCACTATGAAAACTCCCCCTTTGGTCAGGCCATGCGGCTGGCGCTCGGATTAAAGGGCCTGCCATGGAAATCGGTTGAACAGCCAGACATTTGCCCCAAACCTGATCTGAGCGCCCTGACCGGTGGTTATGAGCGGATTCCGGTATTGCAAGTCGGTGCCGACATCTATTGTGACACAGCGTTGATCGTGGACGTCCTTGAAGCACTGAAGCCGGAACCCAGCCTTTATCCTGAACCGATGGGCTTTGCTGGCCGCATGATTGCGCTCTGGTCCGGAGGCCTCTGGTTCATGCCGGCAGTGGGTACCGCACTAGGTACGGACCCGTCCATTGTGTCCAGCGAATTTTGGGCTGACCGTGCCAAACGGTTCGGAATGGACCGGGAGAAGTTTCTGCCAGCCGTTCCGCATCTGGTCGGGCAGTTTGAAGCAGGAGCAGCTTTGCTTGCTGAATCGCTCTCAGACGGTCGGGATTATGTTTGTGGAACCAGCCCGGGTCATGCAGATCTGCTGCTATACATGAATATCCGGTTTGTCGGTTTTGCTGGCCGGCAGCCAAGTGACTACGGACTGGCCGTGAAGTCCTGGTACGAGAGGATTGATACCATCGGTTATGGGGATTTCGAGGAATGGACCGGCGAGCAGGCGATTGCACTGGCCGCCAGGTCGGAACCAGCAGGAGAATATGAAGTTGAAGCCGGTTCGGGATTCCAGTCGGGTGACTCAGTCGCTATAAAAACCGAAACGCCGGATCCGGCAGCGGTTAGCGGCAAACTGATCGGTCTTTCAAAACGTCGCATCAGCATTGAGCGAATGGATGATAAAGCAGGCAAGGTCCATGTGCACTTCCCCCGGCTTGGTCAGATACTGACACCCGCATGATCGGGAAGCAGCTCGACACCGAGGTTCAGAAAATCCTTCGGCATGTATCCTCTGAAGTGATATTGCCACACTTCCAGAACCTGAATTCCAGTGACATCGAGGAAAAGTCACCGGGTGATCTGGTGACTGTTGCCGATCGTCTTAGCGAAAACATGCTGCATGACCTTTTGGCAGATTTGCTTCCTGAAGCAGCGATTGTCGGGGAAGAAGCGACGGCAGCTGATCCCTCTGTTATGGGCCGCCTATCCGGTAACCTTGCGTGGATCATTGATCCGATCGACGGTACCGGCAACTTTGCCGAGGGTCACTCTCCCTTCGGTGTTATTATCGCCCTCAGTCAGGCCAACGAAACAATTGCGGGATGGCTATATGATCCGATTTCCGACCGATCCTGCTATGCTGCCAAAGGCCAAGGTGCGTGGATAAATGACAACAACGTAACCGTGAGCGAGCAACATCCGGACAAGCCCGTAGCCGCTCTCGCCACCGGTTTTATGACGCAAAATCAGCGCGGACAGCTGCTTGCAAGAGCGGGCGGTCATTATCAGATCGTCGACATTCCCCGCTGCGCAGCAGAGCAATATCCGCGGCTTGTTCTGGGGACCAATCATGTCTCTGTCTTCGAAAGAACGCTGCCCTGGGACCATGCCGCCGGCATTTTGTTCCTCAACGAAGCCGGGGGGAAAGCGGCGCGCTGGGATGGATCAGCATATCACCCGGCAGACCGCCGGACAGGACTGCTCGGCGCTTCATCCGAAAGATTATGGGATGAAGCGGCCGAGCTGCTTTGTGATCTTTTCCCGGATCAGGCGGGAAGCGCGCCTTCGAGCCATGACTTGAGCTGACTTTTCGGTGCTGCGCCAACCTTGGTTTCGACCGGTTCGCCATTGTTGAACAGAATCATCGTCGGAATACCGCGTACGCCATATTTGCCAGGTGCGTCCGGGCTGTCATCGATATTGAGTTTGGCAATGGTTACCTTTTCACCCATTTCGTCGCTGATTTCTTCCAGTGCGGGTCCGATCATCTTGCATGGGCCACACCATTCTGCCCAAAAGTCCACAAGAACCGGGCCTTCTGCGTTCAGAACATCCTGTTCGAAACTGTCGTCACTTATTGCTTTCGTCGCCATGGGGAATCTCCTTCGCGTTTACAGATTGTATCTAGGGGCACTGGGTAAATTGCTCAAGCTTTGGTCAGAATAGGATTTTCATGTCCGGAGATAGCCAGGCTTGTGACGGTCAAGCAACGCGTTAGGAAGTTCCAGCAACAAGGGACCTTCCGAAAATAGCAACGCAGCCTCAATCGCGCGATCCGGGAAGATCTTTTGCAAAGCCGCTCGGTAAGAAGCCATCTGACGAAGATAGGAAAGAGGCACATCCTCCAAATTTCGGGGCAGCTTTCGTCCTGTCTTGAAGTCGATGATCAGAACCCTGTCTTCCTCGACAATGAGACGATCCACCGTTCCGGAAACAACATAGTCGTCGACCACAGCCGCTATCGGGGCCTCGGCGAGGGCATCGTCCGCAAAAAATCCGGACCATTGCGGATTGTGAATCACCTGAAGGACTGTGTCTGCAAGTTTCGCCCGCTCCGCCGGATCTGCTATTCCCTTCTGGTTTTTCAGCCAGCGGTCCGCAATCTCGGCACGTCGCTCTGCGGGGATGTCGGGCAATCGTTGAAAAAGACTGTGCAACAGTTTTCCTCGCTCCATTGCCGTTCGTGCGGTCACACCTGCAGGCGGGCTGGTAGCGTCATCGACACCGGGGTCGGAAGGGGTGAGCGGGCGAGGTGGTCGCGATTCCTGCGGTGCCGGTTGATGAACCCAGTCCGGGAGCGCTTTGCCGTCAGGTGTCATTGTCAGATCTTCCCGATCCCGACTCGCTTCTACTTTTTGCCCTGAGGCAACAACTTCATGACTCAGTGACAAATCCCAGTGTTCAACGGGGCTTTCAGCACAATCCATGGAGACCAATCCGCGTTCGATAGCGGCATGCCAGCTTGCTTCGGGGATCTTGCCCCGCGCACGGGGACCAAGAACACCGCCTGCAAACAAATGCTCCTCTGCTCTGGTCATCGCGACGTAAAGCAGCCGCCAGTGCTCCTCCTTTTCTCTTGCACTGGCATGTTCGGCATGTTCGGCAAGGACGCCGACCCGCTCCGATTTCCGGGGCGGAATCACCGGATAGTCGAGGTCAGCCCCGACTCCCTGCCCCAATGGAATATCAAAACCGGTATTTTGCCTGTTCGCCGGGTCGAATGTTGAATTGGCGAGGACCACAACCGGCGCCTGGAGTCCTTTTGCACCGTGGACCGTCATCAGGCGAACTTCATTTGCAACCTCCCCCTGATCTCGCTTGATTTCGACATCACCACGATCAAACCAGTCGAGAAAGCCCTGAAGCGTCGGCACATGGTTCTGTTCGAAATCCAGCGCCGTATTCAGCAACTCCTCCAGCGGATCGAGGGCTGCCTGTGACAATCGGGTCAGAAGTTTCTTACGACCTTGAATCTGTCCGGAGAG
>JBCBZY010000069.1:0-10561 GCA_039815115.1 Pseudomonadota bacterium
GCAGATTCTGGTACAGCGATTGCTCGGTTGCAGCGAGGCCGCCAGTGTTGTTACTATTGTCTTAAGGTGACGCGTCATCCCAGGTTCCGCCGGTATTTGTCAGATCGAAGTTGATGGTACCAATATTGGCGACAGTATAGCTGTTGTTGAACGTTCCGGAAGCCCAGCTGACGCCCGCATCGTTCCAGTCAAACAGCGTCTGGTTGACCGGCGAACAGATTGTATCGAAATTGGGAGCCGTGCCAGCGGTTCGCACACCCTGCACCGTAAAATTGACGCTGGCATCGTCATCTTCGGAAGTGCTGTCATTTGCGGGCGTGCTGTCTGTGTCAAAGTTGCTCTGGGAAAAGACTTCGGCAAAATTGGATATTGTCACACCAGCCGGGGCAGTCACCGTCCCTGTCAGGGTTATTGTGCGCGTTTGTCCAGAGGCAATGGTTGGCACGGTCCACAGACTTGTGCCGGTCGAATAGGAACCGAACCCGGACGCGCCGGTGAAACTGAAACCTGATGGCAATATATCCCGTACCTGAACGTTGGTTTCAGCGTCGGGCCCGTTATTCGTCAGGCTGAGCGTGTAGGAGATGGTTGCGCCAGATGCCGGTGAACTGTTGCTGACGGACTTGGCAAGCGACAAATCGGATATCGGCGCTCCGGGAGATTGAAAACTGAAGTCTGACAAGCCGATATACTGTGCGGGGCCGGAAGGGTCGCCGGGTTCGTCCTGCCCGAAATGATATGTGATACGGACACGCTCAACCGAGATAGCGCCGAAATCCACGCTGATATTGCCATTGGTACCAAACTGGTTCCCGGCAGAACCGGTTCCGTGAAATCCCGGCACACCGGACAAAGTCGTGGTGCCGACAACGCTGCCCAGAGTGAAGGTGGCCGGAACGCTGCGAATATTGAGCCAGGTGCCGGTGCCGGTATCATATTCGATTGTGACTCCATCATGCCGGGGGCTTGTGGCGCGGTCGACATGGTCAACAACAAAAGCGAGATTGGTGACGTTGGCGTCAAAGGTGTAAATGGTCTCGAAACGGTCGTCCGGATCGAACGTGTCATTTGTCCATGGTGTAGAGCAATGTGCCGGTTTGTGATCCGATTGTGCCAGCGAAATAGTTCACCATTTCGGTGCCGTAATTGTTGGTGAACGGACCCCCGTCGGTGATTTGCTGATGGGTGATTGTTACGGTTCGGGGTCCGGCGGACACGGTTGCACCGGATGGTACACCTTCGAAGCTTCCGAGACCCAGATTGGTCCAGTCGGCCGTGAATGTCTGTGCCTGAGCGACGGCTGGAAACAGCGCGAACGCGAGCACGCCCAGCAGCGCCCGCGCCAGGAATTTCACACAGGATTGTGCGTCGGATCTGATCCATCCGGTATCACATGTCCCCACAAACATGATGTGTAGGTAGGCGAATAGGTTGAATATTTGGTAAAAAAACCATTGCTTAAACGCGCTTAATGAAATTTTACAAATTCCGGAATATCGCAGTTTTCCGGAACATTGCGGGGTTTAAGCGTCAGAGTGACCGTTCCAGTCTCCGCGACCCGCCATCCACAGGCTGATCGCGGCAACGGCGGCAGTATCGGCTCGCAATATCCGTGGCCCCAGGGATACGGGCACGGCTTGGGGAAGGGCACGGATGGCCGTATTTTCCGCATCGGAAAACCCGCCTTCCGGGCCGATCAGGATCGCTGCCGGGCCTTCACGGGCCACCAGCGCCTTGCGAAAACTGCCTTCGCCGCTCTCGAAAATCCGTTCATCGGCAAAAAACAAATGCCGGTCAGCCGGCCAGTTTTTCAGCATCATGTCGAGTTTGGTCATTTCCTCGAGGCTGGGCAGCGATGTGCGTTCGCACTGTTCCGCAGCCTCGATCATGTGTGCCCGCAGCTTTTCCGGCTTGCCCATCGGGTTTTGCATCCGCTCCGTCTGCACCGGGATCAGGCTCGCGACGCCTAGTTCCGTAGCTTTTTCGGCGATCCAGGCGAAACGGTCTTTCTTGATCGGAGTCGCGCAAAGCCAAAGATCGGGCACAATGTCGCGGGGACGAGTCAGCCCGTCGACCAGCAGGATAAGATCCCGTTTTCCCAGTGTCGTGACATGTGCCAGATATTCACCTGTCCGATCATCAAACAGCTTTACCGGCTGCCCCTCGCGGATCCGCATGACCTTCAGCAAATAATGCGCATGACTGCCGTCCAGCCGGACTTCGGCCCCGTCGGTCAGCTCCACATCAACGAACAGGCGCGGCGCGCTGCGCGGCGGATAGGCGGATGTGGCAGGCATGGGGTCAGTTTTCTCCCGAAGCGCAGGATTTGCAGCCGGATTATGGACGCTCTGGACGCTTAATCAAGTTCCGCATGACGAAAAAAGCCGACTGTCTTATAGGGGGCGCATGTCCAGTGAATCGCAGACCGTTCCCGATACAGAAAATGCCGGCCTAGTCGGACTGCTTCCATCTGCGGCCCGGCCCTATGCGCTGTTGGCCCGGCTCGACCGGCCGATTGGCTGGTGGCTGCTATTCTGGCCCTGTGCCTGGGGCGTGGCGCTGGCAGGAGGCGCTTTAGAACGATGGGATCTGATTCTCTGGCTGCTGCTTGGTTCGATAGCGATGCGGGGAGCGGGATGTGTCTACAATGACATCATCGATCGCGATCTCGACCGGAAAGTGGAACGCACCCGCAGCCGGCCCCTGGCCAGCGGTGCAGTGTCCCTGCGGTCGGCCTGGATATGGCTTATCCTGCTGTGTCTTGCGGGTCTGGTCGTCTGGTTGCAGATCAATCTCACCGCCAAAATCGTTGCGCTTTGCAGTTTGGCACTGGTCGCTGCCTATCCGTTTATGAAACGGATTACCTGGTGGCCCCAGATTTGGCTCGGGCTGGTGTTCAGCTGGGGCACGCTGGTCGGCTGGCTCGCCATAGCGCCGGAATGGGACCCTGCCATGTTGTTGCTCTATTTCGGGTCAGTATTCTGGGTCATCGGCTTCGATACGATATACGCGCTGCAGGACCGGGAAGATGATGCGCTGGTCGGGATCAAGTCCAGTGCCTTGCGACTCGGCGACAATGTCCGGTTCGGAGTCTTGGGTTTCTATCTTCTCGCTCTCGCTGGCTGGGCCGGCGCCTTCTGGATGGTCCGGCCAGATTATCTGGCGCTGGCGGCGCTGATCCCGCTGGCCCTTCACCTTTTCTGGCAGGTTGGCACGCTCAAAAGTAGTGATGGCGACGATGCGCTGGGCAAGTTCCGGTCGAACCGTTTCGCCGGATTGCTGATGTTCCTCGCCTGTCTGGTGGTCGGGCAGGCCGGATAGGTCTGAATCCCATCAAATCGGTGATTTAAGACCTTGCAACTTGCACGGAATCTGGCATCTTTAATCACCTGATTAAACCTCCTGGAGTCCCCGCATGAAGCAACGCCGTTTGGGCAAGAGCCCCATTTATGTGTCTGAAATCTGCATGGGCACCATGACCTTCGGGAGTGCGGCGGACGAAGCCATGTCGTGCCAAATTCTCGACCAGTCGCTGGAAGCCGGGATCAATTTCTTCGACACGGCGGAAAATTACCCCGTGCCGCCCAAACCGGAATGGGCCGGGGATACGGAAGAGATTTTCGGGCGCTGGATGAAGGACAAGGATCGCGACAGCATCATCGTTGCAACCAAAGTTTCTGGTCCCAGCCATGGCTGGATCCGGTCGTCACAGCGGGCGGGCATGACGGCGGTGGATCGGCACAATATTGTCCGCGCGCTTGATGCGAGCCTGAAGAGGCTAGGCACCGACTATATCGACCTTTATCAGACGCACTGGCCGGACCATGGCATCGCTTATGATGAAACCATGGAAGTGCTCGACGAGCAGATCCGGGCAGGGAAAATCCGCGCGATTGGCTGTTCCAACGAAACCAGCTGGGGCCTGATGAAATCGCTGGAGGCCTCCGAGCGGCTCGGCGTAGCGCGCTATTGCACGATCCAGAACAATTTCAGCATGAACAACCGGCGGTTCGAGGATGAACTGGCCCAGGTTTGCGAGAAAGAAGGCGTGAGCCTGATCCCCTATTCGCCGCTGGCCGGGGGTGCGCTTTCGGGCAAATATAATGACGGCGCGACACCGGAAGGCGCACGGTTTTCGAGCTATCTCAAAATGGGTGGGCGACAGAAGAAAATGGCCGAGCGCTTCGTCAATCCGAAGAGCGAGGAATCGACCAAGCGCTACATGGAAATTGCTGCCGAGCTGGGCGTATCTCCGGTGACGCTGGCGACAGCCTGGTCCAAACAGCATGATTTCGTTGCATCCACTATTGTCGGGGCAACCCATACGGATCAGCTGCCAGACATATTTGCAGCCGCTAATCTGGAACTCGACAGGGACATGATGAAACGGATCTACAAGATCAGCCGCGAGATCATGTATCCGATGGGCTGACAGACCGACTATATTTGAGGGAAAACACAGGAATGAACCGCTTTCTACAACATACTGGCGCAAAATTTCCGATTGTTCAGGCGCCTATGGGCTGGATCGCCCGTTCGCAACTGGCTTCCGCCGTCTGCAATGCCGGGGGAATGGGCATAATCGAGACATCATCCGGTGAAACGGAGAATTGTCTCGCGGAAATTGAAAAGATGAAGGATCTGACCGAGGCGCCGTTCGGGGTGAATCTGCCGATCATGTTCTTGAAGGACCCTAGTCTGTTGCAGCATATTTGCGAGAGCGGGGTGAAGTTCGTCACCACCTCTGCTGGCAGTCCGCGCAAATTTATCGGACCACTGAAGGAAGCCGGGATCACGGTCTATCACGCCGTTCCCACCGTCGATGCCGCGATGAACTGCGTCGATGCGGGAGTGGACGGCCTGGTCGTCGAAGGCGCCGAGGGCGGCGGATTCAAAAATCCCGAGGAAGTCTCGACTCTGGTCCTGCTGCAGGCGATTCGCAAGCAAACGGATATCCCGATGGTCGCGGCGGGTGGTATCGCAGACGGCAAGGGCATGGCCGCGGCGTTCGCCCTGGGTGCGGAAGCGATCCAGATGGGGACCCGCTTTGTGTCCAGCGCGGAAAGCCCGGTGCACATGAACTATAAGCAGGCCATTTTGGACGCGAAGGAAACCGGCACCTATGTGCTCAACAAGAAGGCCACACCCTGTATTCGCGCGCTGAAGACAGAGCGTACGGCAAAAATCCATGAAGACGGCCTGATGCCGCCGGATACCTTCAAGGGCATATTGGACGTCTATTTTGGCGGGGATATGGAAGCCGCCGTTGGTCTTGCCGGCCAGTCTTCCGGTTTGATTGACGAGGTAAAAACTGCCAGACAGATTATTGACGAAACGGTGGATGAATTTTTCGACATCACCGAACGCATGGGCGCCCTGAACGCCGCAAAGACATTCTGATTTCAACGCATAACAAAGAGGATATCCTGATGAGCATCGACAACGCCAAGCAACTTTTCACCACCGTCACCGATGACGGCAAGCTGGTCCTTTCGATCGAGCCCTATGATGTGCCGGAGCCGGCCGATCATGAAGTGGTTGTCGAAATGGAAGCCGTGCCGATCAACCCGTCCGATCTCGGCTTGCTGACCGCTCCAGCGCAGATGGATACCGTGCGCAGCGAAACCGTGGATGGGCATCCGGCGCTGGTCGCCGATATCGATCCCGCGATGCTGCGGATTTTCGCTGGCCGCAAGGGCAAGAAGCTCGCGGCCGGTAATGAAGGTGCAGGCAAGGTTGTGGCGGCGGGTGCATCCGATGCGGCGCAGGCGCTGCTCGGCAAGACCGTCACCATTGTTGGCGGCGAAATGTATCGCACGCACCGGGTAATGCCCGCGATGATGTGCGTGCCGCTTCCGGAAGGTGCCCCGGCGAAAGAAGGCGCGAGCCTGTTCGTCAATCCGATGACCGCGCAAGGCTTCGTCAATACGATGCGGTCGGAAGGCCATGAAGCGCTGGTCCATACGGCGGCTGCATCCAACCTCGGCCAGATGCTGGCCAAACTGTGCCTCAAGGAGAACATCCCACTTGTGGCGATTGTGCGCAGTGATGCCCAGAAGAAAATCCTCACCGATATCGGCCTGCCGGAAGGTCATGTGCTTGATTCTTCCAAGGATGATTTCATGCCCAATCTGGTCGATGCGCTGGCGGAAACCGGAGCCACTCTCGGCTTTGACGCCATTGGCGGCGGCAAGATGGCCAATTACATCATCACCGCGATGGAGCAGGCCGCAGCCAAGCGCGGCGCGGAATTCAGCGTCTATGGTTCGACCGTCAACAAGCAGGTCTATATCTACGGCCGCCTCGACACCGGCGATACGATCCTCGGCGCCGGTTACGGCCTCTACTGGGGCGTAGGCGGCTGGCTGCTCACCCCGCATCTCGAAGAAGTCGGCATGGAACGCATGATGGAAATGCGCATGTTCACGGTGGCTGAGCGCAACGGTATTTTCCATAGCGACTATTCGAGTGAAATCAGCCTGATGGACATGATCGACCCCGAAATTGCGAAGGCTTATGAGAAGAAGGCAACGGGCGAGAAAGTGCTGGTGAATCCGACTTTGTGAAGACCTACCAGGATAGCTACCCATCCGATCCGCTGGTTCGCAGCAAGGACATTATTCGCCCCCGTGCTGCGGACCTGGTGACGCTGGAGTTTTTTGAAGCCGAACCCGCGGACATGCCCGCGCAGATTTATGATCAGCACCATATTCTGATCAATCTGAGAGACGGGCCGCAACGGGTGGAAAACTGGCGCGATGGGGAGCACCGGGATTTCACCTATCAGCGGAACGAAATTGTCGTCACGCCGGCAGGCGTCGAGTCAGGCTGGCGCTGGCATGTCCGGTCTAAGGTCATTGTCATCACCATATTGCCTGCCGAACTCGAACGATTTGCCGAGCGTGAGCTGGGAATGCTGCTGACCAACCAGCAATTGCGTGACATGCCCCAATTTGAAGATGCGGACATCACCGCTGCTGCCGAATTGCTTCTGGAAGCGCTCCAGTCTCGGGATACCGGCTCCGAGATCATGTATGAGTCGCTGGCACGTGTTTTCACCGTGAAGCTGCTCCAAAAATATGGAGATGAAAGCGCCGAGGACATCCGATTCTCCAAGGCGTTCACGGCCCAGCATTACAAGCGTGTCCTGGATTTTGTCGCCGACAATTTCGGCCAATCCCTGGCGATTGAACAGCTCGCACAGGAAGCCGGGTTGAGCGAATCCCACTTTTCCCGCCTGTTCAAACGGACAATCGGCGACAGTCCTTATCAGTTCCTGATGCGCTACCGGGTGGAAAGGTCGGAAGAAATGCTGGCCGACAAACGGCGGCCCTTGAGTGACATTGCCCTGGCTTGCGGGTTTTCCGATCAGGCGCATTTTTCCAGATTGTTCAAGCAATATTGCGGCGAAACGCCCAGCCAGAGGCGTAAAAAGCTTTAGCAGGAATCTTCAAAAAATAAGCAGAGCGCTGCAATCTCCAAAGAGGGCCAGCCGGTATCTCCCTGTTCAACAGCAACACAAAGGAGAACCCTCATGGACTATTACACACTTGGAAATACCGGACTGAAAGTGAGCCGTCTGGCTCTGGGCACAATGACCTTCGGCGATGACTGGGGCTGGGGCGCCAATGATGCGGCTTCCCGCGATATCTTCGATGCCTATGTTCAGGCCGGCGGCAATTTCTTTGATACGGCGGACATGTATACTGACGGCAATTCGGAACGCATGCTCGGTAAATATATCAAGGATGCCGGACTTCGCGACAAGGCGGTGATCGCCTCGAAATTCAGCTACAATGCCGAACCGGGTAACCCCAATGCCGGTGGCAATGGCCGCAAGAATATTATGCGGGCGGTGGAAGGTTCGCTGGAGCGGCTGGGCACCGACTATATCGACTTGTATATCCTGCATACCTGGGATCGTGTGACACCGGCGGAAGAGGTGATGCGGACGTTTAATGATCTTGTTTCCTCGGGCAAGGTGCGTCACGTCGGTCTGTCAGACAGCCCGGCCTGGTACGCCGCACGAGCGCAGACCATTGCGGAAATGCGGGGCTATGAAAAACTGTCTGCGCTGCAACTCGAATATAGTTTGACGGAGCGCAATCTCGAAGACGAGTTCACTGATCTGGCGACGCAGCATGGCATGGGCATCATGGCCTGGAGTCCGCTTGCGTCCGGTCTGCTCTCCGGCAAATACAAGCCCAGTCAGGGCAGCCAGCCTGCGGGAGAAGGGCGTCTGGCCACAACCGCCGGATCAGGTAATGCAGCGTTCGACAAGTTTACCGACCGCAACTGGGCAATTGTTGCAGAACTGGAAAAAGTGGCGAATGAACTTAATCGGTCCATGTCACAGGTGGCGGTGAACTGGGTGGCAAATCGCCCGGGCGTGGCCAGCGTGCTGGTGGGAGCAACGAAAGCGGCGCAAATGCAGGATAATCTGGCTTCACTCGATTTTGAGATCCCGTCGGAGCTGCTTGAGAGACTGGATGCGGTGAGCGCAAGAGAGGTCCGGTTCCCCTACAGCTTCTTCACGCCGGGCATGCAGGCCATGCTTCAGGGTGGGGCGACCGTGGGCGACAAGCCAGCCAGTTATCTGCCAGACCGAACCATGACTGGAGAAGCAGCAGGCGTCGGATCCGATTGACGATCATCGATCAAATGCAAGACGGAAGGCTCGGGATTAGTGATCTCGGGCCTTCAGCGCTTCGTTCTCTGCCGTGAGACGCGCGATCTCGACTTGCAGCGGTTTTGCGGCCTGATCGACCATGTCTTTGGTGTATCTTGGGATGATATGCTGCGGGCAGTTCCAGTCATAGGCTTCCAGCGCAATCGTCATGATCCGCTCAGGCTCTCCGGGATAGTCGCGGTCGACAATGCGCCGGGTCAGCTCCGGGTCGGTATCGAGCGCATGGGCCTGGAGATGGCCGAGCAGCTTGAGGCGCTTGCGCCGGGGATAGTCGACCATGAACAGGGCTACCCGGTCATCGGCCCGGGTGTTGCCCAAGCTGATATACTGCCGGTTACCGCGAAAGTCGGCAAATCCCAGCTTTCGGTCATCGAGGATCTTCAGAAATCCCGCCGGACCGCCGCGATGCTGCAGATAGGGCCAGCCATTTTCCGAAACGCTGGCCATGTAGAAACTGTCGCGGGCAGTGATGAAAGCGGCGGCTTTCTCGTCAAACCGGTCAAACAGACGCTCGCCGGCAAAATCCTCCCACTGGTCCCGGGCACCATTGTCGGTCTGCGCCTGTTTCACCGCATCGGTGGTCAGCATGTCGAGAAATTTGTAGGTCATGGCTCGTATCTCCTGCGCCCGGTTCGCACCAATGGAGCGCAAGGTTACGGCAAATGCGGACGCGAGGACAAGACTGTCCGATTATCAAAACAGCTTCTGCTGGATACCGCCAGCTTATCAGCTGGCACGCGGTGGAGCGCAATTCGTCATCCCGGACATGATCCGGGATCCAGAGCGATCTGGCGAAACGTTTCACAATTCCGCTCTGGATGCCGAAACAAGTCCGGCATGACATGTGGTGTTTGACCAAATGCGTATGCCTCACCCATAACTCACCACTTCAAATTCGATCCCGTTCCAGTCGAAGAAATAGAACCGCCGGCCGGGTTCGTAATCCTCATGACCAAAGGGTTCGAGCCCGGCGGCCTCCACCTTCGCCTCGACCGCATCGAGATCATCGACGGTGACACCGACATGATTGAGCGGCGTGCCTTTGCGGAATTTCGGGTCGGCGGCTTCGACCTCATCATTGGTGTAGAAAACCAGATAGTCCGCGCCATTGCCCGGATTGCCGACATGGATCGAATGGCCCCCCATTTGCGACGGCCCCTGCCAGCGAACGGCCCAGCCGAAGAGGTCGCAGACCAGTTCGGCGCTGCGCTGCGGGTCGGTGACGGTCATATTGACATGTTCAAGTGTTCCTGTGGTCATGGTTTTTCTCCTTCTGTGATGGTGCCTGACGGGATGCGCCAGGCTGGAAATCGGCGGTTTGCGCCAGCATGGAAAAGGCAGACGGGATTGCCGGCCGGATCGCTGAGACGGGCTTCGCGCCAGCCCCAGCTTTGATCTTCGGGGTCGCTGTCAAAGATGATTCCGGCAGCTTGCAGTTCCGCCACTGTTGCATCGAGTGTCTCCAGCTCGAAATAGATCATGGTTGTGGGGTCCGAGACCCTGTCCACCGCATGGATCGAAAGGGTTTCGCCGCCGGGGGTTTCGAAACGGGCATAGCGCGGCGGGGAATCGACAATCTGGGTCAGCCCCAGTCGCTGGTAGAAATCGACCGATCTCGCATAGTCGGTGCAACCCACAGTTACCTGGTTCATCTTCACGTTATTGAGCTCCTCGCCTTTCCGGCTCTTCTTTTCCTGTTTCTGGAACAACTGGACGGTTGTTTGCTCTCTCAGGAGACCTTCCGTCTCCAACCTGCAAGGCCAGCCAAACTCCCGTTCTTCTGTTCCTGCTTGCGATTCGTACAACTTCAAGCTAAGTTGAGGTCAAGGAATATTTTGAAGAGACGAAACCTGTGCTCCTGCGAAGGCAGGA
>JBCBZY010000160.1:0-6270 GCA_039815115.1 Pseudomonadota bacterium
CACAACCCGGCTTTGATCCGGTTGCTAACACACTGATGCGGTGCTGCTAATATCGCAGCAAGTTGCGGGGGGCAGCAGCATCGCACCATCCGGATCCGAGTTGTGTATCCCGGGTGATCCCCTTCAAGGCCCATCGGGGCGACACGCAGGCAAGCGACCCGACTGCGTATCGTGCCGGTGGGCTTTCCCCCAATTTTCAGTGCAGAAAATTGCCTTTGATTTAGGAAAAAGTCTTTTTCTTGCAGGATTTTACAACAAATCAGTCCAGATATGTAAACGAATGTAAATAGAGGTGATCATGATCACACTCTGTTCACCTTTTTCCGGTATGTATGGTTTAAGACATCGTAAGCATTAGCATACTTTGTCCTATCGTAATGAGGAGCCCGATGGTTAGCGACCCGCCCATCGGGCTTTTCTCGTTTCTGGACCTCAGCAAATCTTCCTGACATTTTTTTGCGATTTTTTTTGGTCGGGTGATCTGCGTCACCTGACTGCCAGCCTGTCATTGCTATTCCAATGGTGCGGCGCCGATCCAGTGAATCGATTCACGAAAAACCGGGTGGCACCGTCGTGTCGCTCCTCGCGATACGGTGAGGTCTGGCAGTATTTGCGACCCGGCTGTCAGACCTCACTCCCTTAACTTCAGTCAGATATTTCAGGTGAGGATCAGCTGCGCTGCAGTGTCGCAAAAAAAACCCCGCCGACTAGGTGCGGCGGGGTGCTTGGCTACACTTTCGGGTCGCAATCAAGTGCTGCCAAATCTTGGTCCAGACCTGGATCCAGATCTTGATTTTCCGGAAGTGCAACCTGCGTCCTGACAAAAACTGCCGGTCACAAAATGTCGAATTGCCCCTCCGGTAGAAACTCTACCCAAAATGGGTCTATTCCAAAAATGCGCAAAAAGCGAGTCCTGCCGGAGCAAACCGTCTCAAAATGAGACGATTTTTAATGAGGCTGCCTGGGATCGGTCCGGGATCAGGGGATTGTATCGCCCTTCGGCACCGGTTTTCCCTCGATGTCGATGACGGCTTCGGATGCAGGGACTTCTTCGGATTCCCGCGAACGATCATAAAGGGTTTTCGCCACCAGTGCACCGCCTACAAGCAGGGCGCCAGGAATCGAGCGAGTCGCCACCCGGGCTGCGAGCAGGCCAAGGCCGAAATTGAGCAGGCCATTGCCTTTCCCCATTTTGCGCGCCTCGTTGCCGATCGCGGTGGTGAAGATATTTCTGACGAGCGACATGGACCAGCCTTTCAAATGCTTGACGATTAGATCATCTGTTCCGGTTTAACATGGGTATCATAGGTATTTTCGTCAACAAGCCCAAGATCCAGCGCCGCGGCGCGGAGTGTCAGGCCGTTTTTGTGGGCGTGTTTGGCAATTCGCGAAGCACTGTCATATCCGATCACCGGTGCCAGTGCCGTAACCAGCATGAGGGAATTGTCGACCAGCTCGGCAATGCGTGCTTCATCCGGTTCCAGACCAGCCACACAACGTTCCGCGAAACTGGACATGCCAATGCTGAGCAACTCGATCGAACGCAGGATATTGGCCCCGATCATGGGTTTGAACACATTGAGTTCCAGATGTCCCTGCAAACCTCCGACTGTCACCGCCTGATGATTCCCGATGACCTGCGCGGCGACCATGGTCAGCATTTCTGATTGGGTCGGGTTGAGCTTGCCGGGCATGATCGAGCTTCCCGGTTCGTTGGCCGGCAGTTTCAGCTCTCCCAGCCCGGAGCGTGGCCCGGAACCCAGCAGGCGAATGTCGTTTGCTATCTTGGTCAGGGCAACAGCGAGCACATTTAGCGCGCCGGACAGTTCCACCATCGTGTCATGGGCGGCGAGCTCCGCAAATTTATTGGGAGCCGAGACAAATTTGAGTCCCGTGATCTTGGCGATTTCCCGTGCGATATTGTCACCGAAATTTTCCGGAGCATTGAGGCCGGTCCCCACGGCCGTTCCTCCCTGAGCCAGCTTGAGCAGGCGGGGGAGGCAGTCTGCAATCCGGTCCCGCGCGGCTACCAGTTGCGCGGCAAAGCCGGAAAATTCCTGGCCAAGCGTGAGGGGCGTTGCGTCCTGCAGATGCGTGCGGCCAATCTTCACGATTTCCTGCCACTCGGCAGATTTCTCCGCGATGATATCGTGGAGTTGTTCAAGCGCGGGAAAAAGCTCCACTTCCAGTGCCAACGCCGCGGATACGTGCATGGCCGTCGGAAAACTGTCGTTGGACGACTGGCCGCGATTGACATGGTCATTGGGATGGACGGGACTTTTGCCGCCGCGCTGCCCGGTCAGCCGCTCATTGGCAATGCCCGCGATCACTTCATTGACGTTCATGTTGCTCTGCGTGCCCGACCCGGTTTGCCAGATGGTCAGCGGGAATTGCGTGTCATGCGCACCCGAACGCACGTCTTCCGCCGCCTGTTCGATCACGCCGGCAATTTCGGGATCGAGGCCGTGAATGCCATTGACCCGAGCTGCGGCCTGCTTGACCGTGGCGAGCGCATGGATCAGCCGGATCGGCATGCGCTCTTGTCGCGGGAAGGGAAAATTGTCGATGCTGCGCTGGGTCTGCGCGCCCCAATAGGCGTCTGCCGGAACAGCAATGTCGCCGAGGCTGTCGGATTCCATTCGGGTCTGAGTCATGGCATCCTGTCTAGCACCAGATGCGCGGCGGCGTCATCCCGAACTTGTCTGCCGGGCGATCAGGAATGAAGGGCGGACTATTTTTTCTTGCCGAAATCCAGTGTGATGACATTGGATCCATCTTCAGCTTCCGGTTCCTGCTCTGCTTCACCATCATTCTGAGCGGGCTCATGCTCGTCGAGATGGCCTTCCACTTCCTCGACCTGAAATTGCAGGGCGAAATCCACAGCCGGATCGACAAATGAGGTGATCGCGGCAAAAGGAATATGCAGCATGGAACTGATCGAGTTGAAACTCAGTCCGACTTCGAAGCGATCATCTTGCACCGAAAGGTCCCAATAGCGGTTTTGCAGGACGATTGTCATTTCATCGGGAAACTTGGCGATCAGGTGATCGGGGATGTCCACGCCCGGTGCGCGGGTCTTGAAAGTGATGTAGAAATGATGCTCGCCGGGCAGGCCTTCTTTCTCGACTTCGCCCAAAACCCGGCCGACAACAGCGCGCAGGGCTTCCTGCACAATTTCATCATAGGGAATCAGACTGTCGGGGGCACTGTCGCTCATTTCCCATTGGTGGCGTGATCACGGGGCAGGGTCAAGGGGCTTTCGTTGAATTTGTCCGCGTCGGACAGCGCGAAATTCTTGCCTGAAAAGCTCAAGTCTTTATAGGCATCGTCCATGACCAAAGCGACGCGCAGCGCGACAATCGAGCGAAATACCAAGGAAACCGAGATTTTCGTCGAGGTGAATCTGGATGGGTCCGGGGCCTATGATGTCTCCACGGGCATCGGATTTCTGGATCACATGATCGAGCAGTTTTCGCGTCATTCGCTGATTGACCTCACCATGCGGATCAAAGGCGATCTGCATGTCGATCAGCATCATACGACCGAAGACAGCGCGATTGCGCTTGGTCAGGCGCTGAAGGAAGCGCTGGCCGACAAGGCGGGTATAGTCCGCTATGGCAGCGCCTATTCGCCGATGGACGAGACGCTGAGCCGCGTCGCTCTCGACATTTCCGGTCGGCCCTGGCTGGTCTGGAATGCGGGCTTCACGCAGGAGCGGTTGGGCGAGATGGATACCGAGCTGTTCAAGCACTGGTTCCACAGCGTCGCCGATGCGGCCGGAATTACGCTCCACATGGAGCTGCTCTACGGCGAGAATAATCATCATATTGCCGAAAGCCTGTTCAAGGGCTTTGCCCGCGCCATGCGTCTGGCGATCGAACGCGACCCGCGCAAGGGCGATGCGATTCCTTCGACGAAAGGCCAGCTTGGTGGCTGAACGCATTGCGCTGATCGATTATGGCGCCGGAAATCTGCATAGCGTGCACAGTGCGCTCCAGGCTGCTGGCGCGACCGGAGTCGAGGTCACTGCAGATCCGGATTTTGTCGCGGGGGCCGACCGCATCGTGTTGCCTGGAGTGGGCGCGTTCGGGGCCTGCCGTGATGCGCTGTTCGGTATTGAAGGCATGGTCGAGACGTTGGAAAACCGGGTCCTCGGTGATGCCATGCCGTTTCTCGGTATCTGTGTCGGCATGCAACTAATGGCAGAATATGGGCTTGAGCACGGGACTCATGAAGGATTGAGCTGGGTGGCTGGCACTGTCGAAGAAATGGAACCTTTCGACGACATCAAGATCCCCCATATGGGATGGAACGATGTGCTGCCAACGGATCCCAACAGCTTGATCGAAGAGGGAGAGGCCTATTTTCTTCACTCTTACCAGTTCAAGTGCAACCAGGTGCCCAGTAGCGTCAGTGCAACAACATTCCATGGGCGATCAATTGTCGCCGCCATTCAGTCAGGCACGGCTATCGGCGTGCAATTTCATCCTGAGAAGAGCCAGGCTTACGGGCTGTCCTTTCTCAAACGCTTTCTGGAGTGGAAACCATGATCGTATTTCCCGCCATTGATCTGAAATCCGGCGAAGTCGTGCGCCTTGCGGAAGGTGATATGGACCGGGCGACAGTCTATGGCGACAACCCCGCCGAACAGGCCGGACTGTTTGCGCAGGCCGGGGCCGAGCATATTCATGTCGTCGATCTCGACGGGGCCTTTGCCGGGTCGCCCAAAAATGCCGAAGCCGTTGAGGCGATTGTCGCCGGTTTTCCAGGCTATGTGCAGCTGGGCGGTGGAATCCGCGACCGGGAGACCGTGGAACGCTGGTTCGGACTGGGCGTGGCCCGGCTGGTGATCGGAACGGCTGCGCTGAAGGATCCCGATTTCGTCAGGGACATGGCGAAGGAATATGAAGGCGGCATTGTGGTGGCCGTTGATGCCCGTAACGGGTTCGTCGCGACAGAAGGCTGGGCCGATGTCTCCGAAGTCGGTGTCATCGACATGGCACGCCGTTTCGAAGATGCCGGTGTGGCATCACTGCTGTTCACCGATGTCGGCCGTGACGGCCTGTTGACCGGATGCAATATCGAGGCAACGGTTGATCTGGCGCGGGCGGTCGATATTCCGGTAATCGCGAGCGGCGGGGTCAAGGGCCTCGATGACATTCACATGCTCAGTCAGTTTGCCCAGGATGGTATCGAAGGCGTGATTACTGGGCGCGCTCTCTATGACGGACGGCTGGACCTCGCGACGGCCATTGCCATGGCGAACCGCGGATGACTGTCCGAATCCGTGTCATACCCTGTCTCGACGTCGCTGACGGGCGCGTGGTCAAGGGCGTGAATTTTGTTGACCTGCAGGATGCCGGCGATCCGGTTGAACAGGCACAGGCCTATGACGCGGCCGGGGCTGATGAGCTCTGCTTTCTGGATATCACGGCGTCGCACGAGGACCGGGACACGATTATCGACGTCGTGCGCCGGACGGCAGAAGTCTGTTTCATGCCGGTCACGGTGGGCGGCGGAGTGCGCAGTGCAGATGATGCCCGCGCGTTGCTGATGGCGGGAGCTGACAAGGTGGCTGTGAACAGCGCAGCGGTCTCGCGGCCGGAAGTCATCAGCGACATTGCCGGGCGCTTTGGCAGCCAGTGCATGGTCGCCTCGATCGACGCGCGCTCGGTTGAGCCGGGACGCTGGGAAATCTACACGCATGGCGGGCGCAAGCCGACCGGGATTGATGCAGTGGAACATGCGATCCGGCTGGCGGAGCTGGGGGCAGGGGAACTGCTCGTCACCTCGATGGACCGCGACGGCACGCGCGACGGCTATGATCTGGAACTGACCCGGTCCATTGCCGATGCGACATCCGTGCCAGTGGTGGCCAGTGGCGGTGTGGGGGTGCTGGATCATCTCGTAGAAGGGGTCACGGATGGCCATGCCAATGCGGTGCTCGCGGCTTCAATATTCCACTTTGGTCAGCACAGCATCTCGGAAGCCCATGCCGCATTGCGGGCCGCTGGATTGCCCGCACGCAAGCCCTTGCCAAACCAATGACCCGAATTGGTACAGAATATCATAATGGCGCGTTAACCCTATAATTTAACAGAATATTAACGTCGTTTTCCCATTAACGGTTTGGAAACCAATTCCAGATTGTCCGGAGGGGAATGATGATGCGGAATATGATGATGCATGTGACACTGGCTGGTCTGGCCACTGTTCTGGCGACGCCAGCCCTGGCGATCTATCCTACCCAGCAAAGCTCTTATGAAAAAC
>JBCBZY010000038.1:0-13052 GCA_039815115.1 Pseudomonadota bacterium
ATGCGACCACCAGGAAAAACAGCGGCTCCAGCTGCGAATGCCATTTTGGCAGACCGTTCCACCATCAACAGATCCGGCGCCTTGTCCTGTTTCTGGTCTCGGAAAATGATCAGGGTTGATGCCGGAATCGGTTTCGGCATGGGCTTACCGGTTAACGCGTCGATTTCAGGTGTCTGGTTGCGGGAAGAATTTTCGGTCATAACTTCATATGCATAGCAATTTGAGCCAATGCAAAACTTTCCTTGTCCTTCACTGACACCATTACGGGGCAAAAATTTGCCAAGCTCCTTCAATCGTGGCAATTCTCTCTCATGGGTATTGTAGAATTACTGGGACTGGCCGGAAGTGTCAGCCTGTTATCGGGGTGGCGGCTCTATCTCACGGTATTTGTGACGGGTCTTGCCATGCGTCTGCAATGGATCAGTCTGCCGGAGAACCTCCAGATGCTGGATGCTCTGGCCAATCCGTGGGTCCTCGGCATCAGTGCACTGGGTGCCCTGGCAGAATTTTTTGCCGACAAGATCCTATGGCTCGACAGTATATGGGACACCATCCACACTGTTATTCGACCGCTGGGCGGCGCCTTGCTTGCGCTGGCTGTGGTCGATGCCGGGGATCCCGCATGGCAGGTGATTATTTTTCTGCTTGGCGGAGGTGCCGCCTTGGTCAGTCACGGGGCGAAAGCCGGGGCGCGAGCGATGGTGAATACAAGCCCGGAACCGGTCAGCAATGCGGTTGTGTCAACCGGAGAAGATATTGCTGCAGGCGGTCTTTTGGTGCTGGCGTTTACAAATCCGGTTGTGGCGCTTGTGATCGCCGTGTTGCTCATGATCCTGTGCATTTTCCTGGTCTACAAGGGCTACAGATTGTGGCGCAAGATCGTCTCCAGCGGCAGTTAAACACCTCTATGGCGATCCATACGGTAAAATGATTGCAGCCCGCAGGCCGCCTTCCGGCCGGTTTTCCAGCCTGACATCGCCGCCATGAATCCGGGCAATCGAGCGGGCAAGGGTCAAACCCAGTCCTGATCCGCCTGTTGAACGATTTCGAGAGCCTTCGGCGCGTACGAAAGGATCAAACATCGCCTCGATCTTGTCGTCCGGAATGCCCGGCCCCGAGTCATTCACAATTATAGACAGCTCATCACCGGACTTTTCCACAGATATGACCGCAGTATTTCCATAGGCAATCGCGTTGCTGATGAGATTTCGTAATGCTCGGCGGAGCAATACTCCGCGCACGTTCACAACATGCCGATCGCCACGCTTGTATGCGACGTCCCGGCCCAGATCGTCAAATTCATCTACTACCGTTTCAATCAAAGCCGAAATATCCGTGGCTTCCATGGGTTCAGCGGACCGTCCCAGTCGTGCCAGCGACAAAATGTCATCAAGTGTCCGGTCCATATCTTCAATGCCCGCAACCATGCGTCCCCGCTCGACATCATCAGCGACATTTTCGATGCGGACGCGCAAGGCTGCCAGCGGGGTGCGCAAGTCATGTCCGATAGCTCCCAGCATGATGTCCTTTTCATCCAGCATCGCTCCAACCCGCTCGTTCATGGCATTGAATGCCGAAATAAGCTGGCGGGTATCCGGTGGGCCGCTCTCGGGTACTGGATCGTTCATGCCCGGTTGAAAATCATTGGCAACCTTGGTCAGTCGATGCATGGGTCGCGAAATATATCGCCCGATCCAGATCAGAGGCACCAGCAGCAGCATATAAAGTACCACCGTCTGGACCATCAGCGGCCGCAAGGCGCGAACATTTCGGTCCCTTAGCGCGGTTGCCACGCTCATCCACCGGCCATCTTCCAGTTCGGCCGAAACCACCACAAATCCGCGCACTGGCGGCGGTGCAGGCTTGCGTGCCATCGGCCGCCGGATTTCCTCGCTCAATCGGCGTCCTCTCCCTGCGCCGATGACACTTTGCTGGAGAGCTGCGGGAAGCTTGGCAGTTTCCCATACCTCCACCGTCCGGACGCTGAGACCCATGTTCAGGAAGGCCTGGCTGGCTCGTTCGGTGACAGCGCGCAATGACTTGGCGTCCGGTACCGCGGGAGCTGCGTCGGAAAGCAACGGAATTACCCGCCGGCCACGTCGCGACCGACGCTCCCGTCGTTCTTCATAACGTGCGTCGTTCATGCGCTCGATTTCACCGACTATCCTTGCGACAGCCGCCGCAGATGCCTCGGACAGATGCTGGTTCTGGGCACCCCGGTACAACAGGAAAATATTGAACGCCTGGGCAATCATCAGCGTGACTGCGATCAGCAGCAGCAACTGTCCCACCAGACTTTTTGGCAGAAAGCGAATCATATCTGTGTAACGGGTCCCGCCAGAACATATCCCCCGCCCCAGACAGTTTTGATGATTTCCGGATTTTTGGGATCTTTTTCAATCTTGCGCCGAACGCGACTGATCTGGTTGTCGACGGCACGATCGAAGGCATGGGACTCCCTGCCCTGCGTCATGTCCAGCAGTTGATCCCGGTTGAGCACATGACCGGCACGAGACAAAAGGGCCAGCAACAGCTGATATTCACCGCTGGAAAGCGGGACGTTCACACCGGATTCATCGAGCAGGCTCCGCTGGTCCGTTTTCAGGGTCCAGCCACTGAACTGATAAACTGCCCCGACCTTGGCCGCCGACTTGGCACCATTTCCGCCAGCCCTTCGCAAGACCACCTTGATCCGTGCCACCAGCTCCCGGGGGCTGAAAGGCTTGGTGATGTAGTCATCTGCTCCCAGCTCCAGGCCGATGATGCGCTCGGTTTCCTCAGTTTTGGCACTAATGAAAATAACCGGTATGTCGGTCCGCTCGCGCACATGTCGGCAAAAACTGAGACCATCTTCTCCCGGCATCATGATATCGGAAAGAATGATGTCAAATTCGCAGGCATTCAGCAAAGACCGGGCGACGCTGGCATCCGCGGCCTGCTGCACCCGAAAATTCTGTTTTGCGAGATAATCTGCCAGCGGTTCGCGCAATGAAGCTTCATCGTCGACCAGCAAGATGTGCGCAGTTTCATTCATGACACTTGCCTAACACAGCCCATATAAAAAGGAACGGGTCGCCGGTCATTTAGGGAGGGGGAAGACCGACGACCCGTTCACAACAGAGTAGGTTCAGGGATTAACCACCTCTGTTTTTCCGATTGCCCTTGCGCGCTTCGCGGGCGGCCTTGCGCTCTTCCTTCGTAACCATGCCATCGCCATTGGCGTCAGCCCGTTCAAAGCGTGCGATCGCGGCCGTTTCGAATTCGGCTTTGCTGATCATCTCGTCACCATTGGTATCCGCGCTGCGCATCATGCCACGCATGCCTTTGCCGCCACGTCCGCGCATGCCTTTTCCGCCACGCTTCTTGCGCATCTGCTGCATTTCTTCCTGGCTCAAACTGCCATTGCCATCAGCGTCAGCGCGCGCAAACCGCTTTGCCTTGCGTTCGGCCCGGGCATTTTCCAGTTCCTGCTGCGAAACTTCGCCATCGCCATTGGCGTCGGCTTCTGCGAAACGTTGCGCCCGGCGGGCTTCCCGGTCCTCTTTCGACAGCTGACCATCGCCATTCACATCCATTTTCGCAAAACGCTCTTCGAGCGACGCCGTTAGTTCGGCACGCGAAATATTGCCATCGCCATCTGCGTCGGCACGCATGCCGCCACGATCGCTTGCAGCATAGGCAGCACCACCAGCCAGAAGAAGCGCCGCGGCGCCGGAGAGCAAAATTTTCTTTTTCATGTCATTTGTCCTTGTCTGTTCACATTATCAGTCCACTCAGGGAAGCGATCACTCCGGATCACCATGCTTTTGGTTCTAGGGGTGAATTGTCATCGGAATTTGTCAGATTGCATGAAAATTGTCGCAAATTGTATCAAGCTGCGCGTGCCGTTCATTGCTCTGACAGTTTTGGAGTTGTTTTGACGTTATGTTAGCAGCTAGCCGGCTGCCTGGTCGAACTTAGGTCGGCGCTTTTTGCCAGTTGATCAAGGACATTTGAGATAACGATTTCGGGATGCCTTTGAATAAGCCAATGCCCCGCGTCTAGTTCGAGCTCCCTATAGTCACCGCTGATCAACGACTGCTGAGTTTCCAAATATTCAGGGGTCACCCAAAATTCCTGATCACCATATAAAAAGAGTGTTGGCACACAGGTTCTGGGATCATCCGACTCGATCAGCGACAGACTGTCTTGAATGCTCCTGTACCAGTTCAAAGCCGCGGTTGATGCTCCCGGCTCTGAAAAAACCTTTATATATTCCTCGATCTCTGAGTCGGATTGTTCCGAGTACGTATCATGATATCCTGACATTCCGTTGAACAGTAATATGGCTTCCGGCAGCCAGGGCAACAGGAACAGGTCAATGTAAGCTGGCGTATCCTCAACCACCATTGTTTTCAGGGCTTGCGGGTGGGGTATGGACATCGCGGTCAAGCTGCTCAGGCGTTCGGGCTCCAAAATCGCTGTGGACCAGGCGATGACAGCGCCCCAATCATGTCCGACCAAGTGGAATTGTTCGAAGCCCATGACATCGGCAACTGCCAGGACATCTGCGACCTGATTGTCCGCGCGGTACGCGGCAATACCCTCCGGCCTGGCTCCCGGACTGTATCCACGCTGGTCGAACGCAATCACTCTGTATCCCTGCATAGCGACAGCCTTGGCCAGCGGTTCCCACATCTTCGAAGTTTCGGGATGACCGTGCAGCATGATGACCCCAGGACCTTCATTGGAAGCTCCAAAAATTCTGGCACGAAAGATCAGCCCATTGGCTTCAACCTGATAAAGACCGTCCTGCATACCATCTTCGTAGAACGACAAGTTCGCGGTTTCTCCGCTGTGCGTTCGATCCCAGTCCAAGGCGAAAAGGACGCTGGCTGCTACGACGGCGAGTGCGAGAGATAAAAGTAAGCCAAAGCCGATGAGCAACCGTTTTGCCGTGCGCATGGTCAAGCTCCGCCATGAGGAAACTTCGGTTCAAGCAGTAAAGGAATGCGATCTGGATCGCAACGAAACTCCGTTTCGAACATTGTTGCGGCCAGCAAGGTCGAGCCGGAAGATCTCGTCCATGAAGCCCAGTTTTTCAATGTTTCGGTTCAGGACAGTCCTAACCCTTCAGGAAATCGCCAGTTGCACGCTTTTCGGATCTGGCAATCCTGCGGCGGCGATCAGATAAGGTGACACGCGGCGGCGGGTGCAAAGACCTCCAAAACCATCATTAATCAGCCGTTGCTCAAATTCTACGCCCATTTGATTGTCATCCGTCCGACGGACAGTGGCCAGAGCCAATTGCCCGTCTCCGAGATCAACCACCAGCTTCGTGCCTTTCGGCAAACAGATCAGACCTTCGATAAGCGCACCGCTCTTGGACAAATTGCGAACAACGGCCGCTTCGAAACTGTCGCCAAAAACAATCCGCACCTTGCGGAAGATGCTCATCCGGTCGTCGCGCTGCAAGGCCGGACCTTCCGGTTCGATCTTCCATTCTCCCGATCCGAAATGTTTCAGGACTTCGTCCTGAACAATCGGCTTGCTGTAGATATAGCCCTGTATCTGGCTGACGTTCAGGCTTTTGATCCAGTCCAGCTCATCATGCGCCTCGATGCCTTCAGCCGTTGTATCCATGTTCAACGCGTCCGCTAGTGCAACAATGGCAGCAATGATTGCGCCATTTCTGGATCCGGGTTTGTTGGAACCTCTGACGAAGCTCTGGTCGATCTTTATCTTGTCGAACGGAGCGTGTTGCAAATAGCTAAGTGACGAATATCCGGTACCAAAGTCATCCAGAGCAAGACGAACCCCCAATCGTTTGAGACTGGCGAACATCTCCTCTGTTTCTGTCGTTTCCTCAAGGAACACACTTTCCGTAATTTCTAGTTCCAGACGATCCGGATGCAGGCCGGAGGATTTCAGCGCTTGTTTGACGATGTCAGGCAGGTTGGGATCGGCAAACTGAATGGGCGAAACATTGACTGCCACGCGAACCTTTCCAGGCCAGTGCATCGCATCCTCGCACGCGCGCTGAATGGCCCAAGTGCCAAGCTCCTGAACAAGTTTGGTTTCCTCGGCAATCGGCACAAAAATCCCGGGAGAGATCCATCCTCGATCGTGATGGTTCCAGCGCATAAGCGCCTCGAAACACGAAACCTTGTCCGTGGAGGATTTAACCAGCGGCTGATAATGGAGCTCGATTTCATTCTTGCCCAATGCATCCCGCAAATCATCTTCAAGAATTTTCCGCTCGTTCACCGCTTCCAGAAGTTTTTCCGAAAAGAAGCTGAAGCGCCCCCGACCCGCGCCTTTTGCTGCATATAGCGACATGTCTGCGCTTCGGATCAGATCCTCGGGAGTCCGTCCATCAAACGGGCTTATCGCAATTCCGACGGAGGCACCGATCACACATCTTGTGCCTTCTACCGTGTAAGGTTGAGAGAGGCTGGAGATAATTGCATTTGCAAGGTCGCTCAATTCACCGCGGTCATCCCAATCGGGAAGCAGCACCTGAAATTCATCGCCACCGATCCGCGCAACCTCTCCCCTGCCCGACAAAAGCCGCATCAGTCTTTCGGCGACGTTTTTCAGCAGCGCGTCTCCGGCAGGGTGGCCCAGCGTATCATTGATCAGCTTGAACCGGTCGAGATCGATCTGCATCAAGGTACAGGCGCGTTTCTGCTGCCTGAAGGTCGACAAAGTGGACTCGAGCCTTTTTGACATCAACGCGCGATTTGCGAGACCTGTCAGCGAATCATAATGCGCCAGTCGGCTTTCTTCATGCTCCGCATCAATCTTCTCTGTGATATCTTTGCCTACACCCACAAATCCGGTGAATTCCCCATCCCGGTCGCGTTGTGGCATACCGGTCAGGTCCCACCAGATGTCATCCTCGTCACCCGGGGTTTTGAAAGGAATATCGCGGAATTTTCTCTGCTTGGTCAGAATGAACCGTAGCGAGCGGTTCTGTTCCGGATCTTCTTCTCCGGCATCAAAAATACCGGCAAAGTCCGAACCGATCAAACCGGCGACATCCCTGCCCATCGCTTTGGCTGCATGAGACGAAATATAGGTCAGCTTTCCCTTGCGATCGGTTGACCAGAACCATCCCAGCCCGGCCGCTTCAAAACAGTCGACCAACCTTCTCGCTTCCTGATCACCTAATGGCCGCGATTCATTCGGTTCGCTCTGATGATTTAGGCCAAAGCTCTGACCAATACGGGACAGCAGGCCGTCGGCCTGGTCCGCATCCAGGCCTTCCGCCTGGGACTTGTCAAAATGGTCATGTTTGTGTTTCATTGCACTGGTCAAACAACGCGCCCGCAGTGCTCATAACGACAAATGGTAAATTTTACTTAATTGCCGCGGGATAGAGATTCTGCAATTCTCAGCGGTGTTCTCTCTTGCGCACTGGCGGTTCTGCCGGATTGTCTTCCAAAAACAGAAATTCAATTGTTGAAGATTGGGGGTAATGCCGTTTAAGGACCGGTTAGTACGGGATAAAATCCAATCATTGTCCAAAGGCACAGGCTTGGCATTACCCATCCAGAGAATTGCGATAGTTGGATGTGGACCCGGCGGCATGGCACTCGCCTTGCTATTGGCCCGGCTGGGTCATGACATCACTCTGTTTGAACAATTTGCCGAACCCGGCCCAATCGGATCAGGTCTTCTGATACAACCCTCCGGACAACAGGTTCTATATGATCTGGGTTTGCTGGATACGATCAAGAACCTGGGAAGCCCGGTCATCCAGCTCCACGGTACTTCGGTCCTGAACAACCGCCGGGCGCTCGATATGAAATACGCACATACCGGCAGCGGGATCCCGGCACTGGGTATTCATCGGGCCAGTCTTTTCCAAACTCTGATGACCGCAGTCATCAAGCAAGGAATTCCGATAGCCGTCGACAGCGAAATGATCGGCGTTGAAGAAACAGGCTCCGCCATTTGCCCCAAATTCCGAGAAAAACAGATGGTCGAGAATTTTGATATTCTGGTGGATGCGAGCGGTGCGAACAGTCCGCTGGCAAGCGGCAGGAAAAAGGACCTGAAGTTCGGGGCCTTCTGGACAACTGTTGATATGCCCCCAAAGCATGACATCATGCCGCAAGCACTGGACCAGCGCTATTTCCGGGCTGAAAAAATGGCTGGCATCATGCCTGTCGGCGTTAATCCTGCCACCGGCAATCCGGGTGCAGCCGTTTTCTGGTCCGAAAGGCCCGAAGAGGCGCAAGGCACAATAGACGCCGGGATCACAGCATTTCGCAGCAATTATTGCCGACTTTGGCCAGAGGCAGAGCCTTTTGTCTCGCAGATTGAATCCGTGAAATCGCTAACTATGGCGGTTTACGCACACCGTACGGGTCGCACCAGCAGCAGTCAGCGGCTGTTTCACATTGGCGACAGCTGGCATTGCACCAGCCCCCAGCTCGGGCAAGGCGCGAACATGGCATTGATGGATGCCGCAGCCCTGGCGAAAGCGATGGCCAATACAGATTCCCTGTCAGACATGGTCAGAAACTACCGAAAAGCGCGCACATTCCACATTAGATTATACCAGATGCTCAGCTGGGTCTTTACGCCGCTTTATCAGTCGGACAGCCATCTGCTTCCCATGGTTCGCGACACAACAATCCATAACTTCGCCCGATTGCCGTTGATACGCGGTCTGATAGCCAGAACGGTTTCCGGTCGACTGGGATGGAGAGGAGATTGAGCGCCGATCCGGGGGCACGTGAGCCAGTGAAATGGAATATCACAAAGAGCTGATGTTCGAGACTGGAGCGGGTGAAGGGAATCGAACCCTCGTCGTAAGCTTGGAAGGCTTCTGCTCTACCATTGAGCTACACCCGCCCATCTCCAAAAGATGTGCCTCCATCGGAAGCAGCGCCGCTATTGCCACCGACGATGGCGCGCGTCAATCAGGAAACCGTTTCGGGAGCAGCGGAAACCGGATTTCTTTCCTTGAACCATCGGGCCACGTTGTTCTTTTCGGCTTCCGTCATATGCAGGCCAAGTTTGGATCGTCGCCACAAGATATCCTCGGCTTCCAAAGCAAATTCATGCCGGATCAGCCAATCGACTTCCGCTTCGTACAAGCCCGCACCGAAACAGGTGCCAAGATCGCTCTCATTTTGCGCACCCGCCAGGAGTTTTTTCGTGTCGGTGCCATAGGCCCTCACCAGGCGAGTTATCACCGTTTCCGTCAGGAACGGCCAGCTTTCAAGACATTCGGCACAGAGCTGTTCAAAATTCTCGGGCGAAAAATCTCCGCCGGGAAGTGGCGCATCGCGAGTCCAGTCATCGGTTTCGGTTTTCAGCGCAGCCTTCAGCGTCTTCATCGCCTGCCTTGCAAGTACGCGATAGGTCGTGATCTTGCCGCCGAACACGGACAGAACGGGCGCACCAGGCTGGTCGCTATAGTCAAAGACATAATCCCGTGTGACCGTTGATGCCGACTGACTTTTGTCATCGAAAAGCGGACGGACGCCGGAATAAGTCCACTGGATATGCTCACGCAGCACCGGTTCCTCGAAATATTCACTCGCTGCAGCACAAAGATAGTCTATTTCATTGTCGCTGATTTCCGCCGGCCCTTCATCATAGCTCCACGGCTGATCCGTAGTGCCGATCAGCGTATGATCGCCCTCATAAGGGATGGCGAAAATGATCCGGCCATCCTTGTTCTGGAAAATGTAGCTGTGGTCGCCTTCGAATTTGCGGGCGACGACAATATGGCTGCCTTTGACCAGCCTCAGCTTCGTCGCATTGCTGCTCTGATCATAGAGCGCCGTGACCGGATCCACCCAGGGACCCGCCGCATTTACCAGCACTCGGGCTTTTTCTTCTACAGTCCCATCACCCGAATGCAGGGTCAGAGACCAGTCGTCTTTTCCTCGCGACAATCCTGTGCAATCCGTACGGGTACGGATATCTGCGCCACGTTCGACTGCATCGCGAGCGGTCAGCGAAACGAGCCTGGCATCTTCCACCCAGCAATCCGAATAGGCAAAGCCCTTTTTCAGGCGTTTCTGAAGTGGATCGCCTCGGCGGTCCTTGAGCAGATTCAGGCTCTTCGTGCCTGGCAATAGCGAGCGTGACCCCAGATGGTCATAGAGAAACAGGCCCAATCGCAAAAACCAGGCCGGGCGCATGCCTTCGTCTACCGGAAGGACAAAACGCATGGGCCAGATGATATGCGGTGCCGCGCGAAGCAGCACTTCCCGTTCCAGCAGTGCCTTGCGGACCAGGCTGAATTCATAATGCTCGAGATAGCGCAATCCGCCATGGACAAGCTTGGTGCTGGCTGACGAGGTATGAGACGCGAGATCATCCCGTTCCACGAGCAGGACCTTCAGGCCACGGCCCGCAGCATCCCGGGCAATTCCGACCCCGTTAATGCCTCCGCCAATTATCGCGAGATCATACATGGCAGATGTCATAAAGCTTCTGGCTCGATGTTCAATGTTGCAGTGCAATAATTTTGGAACCGGTTGCTTTTGCTTGCCTTTTGCAGGTCACAATTTAGCCTGCCTCCCGGCAAAGGAGCAACTTCATGACATCAGGACAAATTCTGGTCATTGACGAAGGCACGACCTCGACACGCGCGATGCTGTTCGGTGCCGACGGCAAGTTGCACGGGTCGCAACAGGAAGAGCTTACCCAATATTATCCGGAACCCGGTCTTGTTGAGCATGATGCCGCAGAAATCTGGGACAAGACGCTCAATTGCTGCCGCAAGATGGTTGAACAGGCAGGCGGCGCTGAAAAAATCCAGGCGATCGGCATCACCAATCAGAGGGAAACCGTGGTCGCCTGGGACAAGCGCACCGGCGAACCGCTGTGCAAGGCCATTGTCTGGCAGGATCGCCGGACCGCCGCAACCTGTGATGAATTGTGTAGCAGGGGCCTGGAAGAAGAAATTCAGTCCAAAACTGGTCTGTTGCTGGATCCCTATTTCTCGGGACGCACAATGGGATGGATGCTGGAGCAATGGCCAGCCTTGCGTGAGGCCGGTGACAATCTGGCCCTGGGCACAATCGAATCCTACTTGATTTTCCGTTTGACCGGTGGACATCACCTCACGGACGCTTCAAATGCCAGTCGCACTATGCTGATGCCACTGGATCAGCATGACTGGGATGACGGGTTGCTGGATCTGTTCGGGATACCGCGCAAGGCCCTGCCAAAAATCACCGATTGTGCCGGTGATCTGGGAACCACTTCTCCCGGGCTTTTTGGCGGAGCGATTGCGATATGCGGGTCCGCAGGCGACCAGCAAGCCGCAACCATCGGACAGGCCTGCCTGCAACCGGGCGATACCAAGGCCACATTCGGAACCGGCGCTTTCATTTTGACCAATAGCGGTGACACAGCTCCGATATCCGCACACCGTCTGCTTTCGACGGTCCTGTGTCAGATCGGTGGCAAGCGGACCTTCGCTCTCGAGGGCTCGGTATTTGTTGCCGGCAGTCTCATGCAATGGCTGCGGGACGATGTCGAATTGATTGAATTTGCCGGCGAAAGCGAGGAACTGGCGCGGTCTGTTGATGACAATGGCGGAGTCTATATCGTACCGGCGCTGTCAGGCCTCGGTGCTCCGCACTGGAAGGCCGATGCGAAGGCAGTTATTTCGGGACTCAGCTTTTCGGCCAAAAAGGCGCATATTGTTCGGGCTGCACTCGAAGCGATGGCTTATCAGTGTCACGATCTCAAAACCGCGTTCGCCGCGGATGGAGCCAACTGGCAGGGCCTGCGGATTGATGGCGGGATGGTTGCCAATGACTGGATGGTGCAGGATCTAGCCAATATCCTCGACATCACAGTGGAAAGACCCGAATTCTTTGAAACCACAGCGCTCGGTGCAGCCATGCTCGCAGCCGTGGGTTCAGGAATTTACGACTCTCTGGAAGATGCCGCATCGATGATATCCGGCTTGTCGAGCCACAGTCCCGCCATTGCGCCTGATGTGCGCGAACTACGTCTGAAGGGGTGGCACAAGGCGGTAGATTCGGTGCTGGCGCAATAGGCAATAAAAGACCCGCCACAAGGGACGGGTCCTTGGAGGCTGTCAATCTGTTACCAGATCAGGCCTTTTTCTTCTTCTCTGCTTTCACATCTGCCCAGATGGACTTGTAGGACATGAACGCGAGTATGGTCGCGATGATCAGGAAGGCAATAACCGCCCAACCTGTCTGGTTGCGTTCTTCCAGCTTTGGCTCCGCAGTCCACACCAGGAACGCGGTAACGTCCTTTGACATCTGATCAATTGTGGCGCTCGTACCATCCGAGTAGGAAACCTGGTCATCCGCAACGATCGGTTGCGCCATTGCGAGGTTCAAGTTGGCAAAATACGGATTATAGTGGAGACCCGGCCCTGGTTTGGCAGCATCCGGCAAGTCTGCAGGAGCTTCCTGATAACCCGTAAGCAAGGAATAAAGATAAGGAGCACCACCGGTCCGCGCCTTCGTGATCAGGGAAAGATCAGGCGGGATCGCATTGTTGTTGGCAGCAGCAGCTGCAACATCATTGGCAAAGGGCATCGGAAATTTATCAGCTGGAAGAGAAGGTCGGGTCGACATTTCACCAGTGTTAGGATCGACGTCAGGTGTTTCGATTGCCCAGTTGGCGGCAATGGCTTTCACTTCATCTTCATTGTAACCCAATTCGGCAAGATTGCGGAAAGCGACAAGCCGCAATGAGTGACAGGCGGCGCAGACTTCCTTGTAGACCTGAAAACCGCGCTGGAGTTGTTGACGATCAAATTTGCCGAGCGGTCCGTCACTGGCGAAGGACACGTCTTTTGGGTCGAGATGATAGTCGTAGTAGACCGCTTTTTCAGGCGGGTTTGTAACAAACTCCTTGGCGCCCAGAACGAAGGACACGAGCAGCCACCCGGTGAAGAACAGGCCAACCAAAATGCCGAAAAATCTTACCATTTGTTCAAATCCTCAAAAATTCTAGCTGGCTTTTTCAAGCGGCTTGCCGGTCACAGCCTCGGTGATACTGTTCGGCAATGGAAGGGGTTTCTCGATCCGCGAGAGCAATGGCAGGATGATCAG
>JBCBZY010000015.1:0-19406 GCA_039815115.1 Pseudomonadota bacterium
CCCGTAACCCCACACTTTTGGGTGTCTTGTTGGCAATGCTGGTCCAGAAATCCTGTGTCGGACTTACATCTGATCCGCGGCTTCAACACCCATTAGCGCCAAACCGTTACGAATTGTTTGCCCGATATTTTTCACTAAGAAAAGCCTCGCAGACGTGGTTTCGGGGTCGTTAACCATCAGGATCCGCCTGTCAGGCCGGTCATTGCCGAGATTATAATAGGCGTGAAAGGCCGCCGCGAGGTCGTTCAGGTAAAAGGCGACTCGGTGTGGCTCGCGACTCGATGCTGCCGATTCGACAATCCGGGGGAACTGCGCCGCCTGCTTGATCAGGTCCAGATCCTCTTCTCCCAGCTTCGACAAATCGTCATCCGAAGGATGCAATCCTTCTTCTCCCGCCTTGCGCAATGTGGACTGAATGCGGGCGTGGGCATATTGCACGTAGAAGACCGGATTGTCGCGCGAGGCTTCGGTGACTTTCGCGAAGTCAAAGTCCATCTGGGCATCGGCCTTGCGTGTCAGCATGGTAAAGCGAACGGCATCTTTGCCAACTTCCTCAACCATATCAGCAATTGTCACGAAGTTACCGGAACGTTTGGACATTTTCTCTGGTTTGCCGTCTCGCAACAGGTGCACCATCTGGACCAGTTTGACATCAAACCTGGTCTTTCCCTCGGTGAGTGCCTTTACTGCCGCCTTGATCCGCTTCACGGTTCCCGAATGATCGGCTCCCCAGATGTCGATCAACTCGTCGGCAGTTTGCGCTTTCTGAAAATGATACGCCAGATCCCCGCCGAAATAGGTCCAGCGTCCGTCCGACTTCTTGATCGGCCGGTCCTGGTCATCGCCAAATTGGGTGGAGCGGAACAGCGGCAACTCGACTGGCTCCCAATCCTCGATCGTCTTGCCTTTCGGTTTCTCCAGCACGCCGTCATAGACGAGATCCCGGGACCGCAACTCCGCCTCTGCTGCATCGGCCTTGCCGGCTTCATGCAGCTCCGCTTCCGAAGAGAAGATATCATGCCGGATCCCGAGTAGCGCCAGATCGGCCCGGATCATGTCCATCATGCCGTCCACCGCCGCCTTGCGGAACGTCAGTAGCCAGTCTTCCTCAGGTGCTTCCCGGTACTGGTCACCGAAACGTGCAGCTAACGCCTCTCCGACAGGCTTGAGATAATCGCCGGGATAAAGGCCTTCCGGAATTTCCCCGATATCGTGGCCCAATGCCTCCCGATACCTGAGATGTGCGCTCCGGGCGAGCGTATCCACCTGCGATCCGGCATCATTCACATAATATTCCCGGATTACCTTGTGACCAATGGCTTCCAGAAGATCGGCCAGCGCATCGCCGACAACCGCGCCGCGGCAATGGCCCATATGCATCGGACCGGTGGGATTGGCGGACACATATTCGACATTGACGGTGATCCCCTGCCCCTTGTCGGACCGGCCGTAGGCCTCGCCCAGCGCCGCGATTTCCTGCAGCTCGCTGATCAGAACTGAAGGGCTGACCCGCAGGTTGATAAAGCCTGGTCCAGCGATTTCGGCAGTTTCCACATCTTCCAGAGTGATCAGCTTGCCGACAATACCCTCTGCCAGATCCCGCGGCTTCTGGCCCGCTGCCCTGGAAAGAACCATCGCGGCATTGGTCGCGAGATCACCATGCGCCGGGTCGCGAGGCGGTTCTACCGTGACATTTGACCGATCAAGATCACCCGGAAGAGTTCCGTCAGCGACCAGCGCGTCCAAAGCATCGTTTACATGTTGCTGAAATTTCTGAAAAAGCATGGTTTCACTCAATATATCAAAGGGCCTGCCAGCCCGATCAAATCAAGCTGAATCACATGTCAGGGGAATGCAGACTCATCGGGTCACGTTATATTGCAACTGGGCTTCCGTCAGCTGGAATCCGACCAGCATCTCGAACGTGGAGCGGGCAACCGCTGCCCGGACTGACGGATCAGCCAGCGGATCCAGTGCTGCATCCGGATCTCCGGGTCTGCGCCGACGCGTGATCCGTTCGATTACCTCTTCCGGCAGACGCGCAGCCGCTGCATCGACGTAGGAACCGGCTTTTGCCATGGTGCTGGCGCGATACTCGCCATCCGCAAATTGCAAGGTCACGGTGTTGACACGCTTTGCCACCACCGCTGTGCCGCCCTGAACCACCGTTGAGAAATAGGGTATAGTCAACGTTCGCGCACCACCTGGCCGCATCCGGGATGCCTGAACTTCAAACGTAGCTTCGCTGTAAATCCGTGCGCCCTCGCTATTGCAGGTCGAACGGACATTGGTGATGTTAGCAACGACATCGATTGCGCTGGCATCAGTGCTGCCTGCAGGATTAAAAACGGTTACATCCCCGAGATGATTGGGAACAGCCACGGCAGGACAGCCCGACCGGACAACCGAAACGCCTACACCGGAACTGATATCGATTTCCCCGTCCGAAGAGCAGCCCGCGAGAGTGAGGGCCGCGAGCCCTGCGACCAAAATAGGCTGGCGAATGCCGTTGCGTTTCATGCTCGATCCTTGCATTTTTTCCCTCCCGACACCCATATGAAACAAGGTACCGATTTCGGGTTTTGCAACCCTTATCCGGGCCTTTAATATGGTGCAACCGTCCAGAAGATGAACAGATGGGCTTTTCGACGACCGCGTTTTTCCCTAAGGCTTGAGTCATGACAGATTCAAATCCTCAAAAGCGGCAGATAAGCTTGCTTGTGGCAGCCCCCAGGGGCTTTTGTGCCGGCGTTGATCGGGCGATAAAAATCGTCGAACTCGCAATCGAAAAATATGGTGCTCCGGTCTATGTCCGGCACGAAATCGTCCATAACCGCTATGTCGTGGACCAGCTGCGGGACCAGGGAGCGGTCTTTGTGGAGGAACTGGATGAAGTTCCCGACGGTGTTCCGGTGGTCTTTTCCGCCCATGGCGTGCCCAAGGCCGTACCGCACAAGGCCGAAGAACGGGGACTGGAATATCTGGACGCTACTTGCCCGCTGGTGTCGAAAGTCCACCGTCAGGCCGAGCGTCAGGTCGAAGCTGGCCGGCATATCATCTTTGTTGGACATGCCAATCACCCGGAAGTGATCGGGACTTTTGGTCAGGTGGACGAGGGACGGATGACACTGGTCGAAACCCTCGAAGATGTCGAAGCGCTTGATCCTGTCGATCCGGAGAAATTGGCATTTTTGACGCAAACGACTCTGTCGGTGGATGACACCCGAGCGATAGTCGAAGCCCTGCAGGAACGTTTCCCCGGCATTGTCGGCCCCAAGGGTGAAGACATTTGCTATGCCACATCCAACCGCCAGGAAGCCGTCAAGCAAATCGCCAGCTCCAGCGAACTGGTGCTCGTGATTGGCGCACCGAACAGCTCAAACAGTCTCAGGCTTGTCGAAGTTGCCGAGCGCGAGGGCGCCGCATCCTATCTCATCCAGCGGGCCGACGAGATTGACATGGGCTGGTTTGAGGGCGTGAACACGCTAGGACTGACCGCCGGTGCTTCTGCCCCGGAAGTGCTGGTCCTTGAGGTGAAGGATTATCTGAAGCAATATTTCGAGATTGAGGAGGAGAAAATCCGCACGGCCGACGAAAGAATGGTTTTCAAACTGCCGCGTGGTCTGGAAGCTGCCTGATGGCGGTCTATACGCGTGTTGACGCGGAAGACATCGAGGCATTTCTCACCAGATATGATGTCGGCACGCTCGTTTCCGCCAAAGGCATCGCCGAGGGCGTCGAAAACAGCAACTATCTGCTGGAAACCTCGACAGACCGTTTCATTCTGACGCTATATGAAAAGCGGGTAAATCCGAATGATCTGCCCTTTTTTCTGGGGCTTCTGGATGATCTTGTTGTGGCTGGACTGCCGGTCCCTCCGGCAATTCGGGACCGCGAAGGTTGTCAGATCCAGAAGCTTGCCGGGAAAACCGCCTGCCTGATACAGTTTCTTCCCGGCGTCTCGATCAGCCATCCAGCACCGGCTCAGGCCAGCGCCACGGGGCGTGCTCTGGCGCAATTGCACAAGTCCACTTCTGATTATGAACCCATCCGCAAAAACGATATGGGACGGGATCACTGGCGCGAGCTGGCAACAGACTGCGGTTCAGATGGATTGAATGAAATTCACCCCGGGCTCGCGGATCTTGTCATGTCCGAACTTGATCTTCTTGATCAGACCTGGCCCGCTAATCTCTCTGTATCTGCTATCCATGCCGATCTTTTCCCCGACAATGTCCTGATGTTGGGAGATGAGGTCACCGGACTGATCGACTTCTATTTCAGCTGCACCGATTTTACCGCCTACGATATCGCTGTTACCCACGCCGCCTGGTGTTTCTCGGATGACGGCCTGACATTCGACAGCAAAATCTCCGACGCCCTGCTGGCCGGTTATCAGACCGTGCGCGACATCCCGGACGCAGAACGGAAATCTTTGCCAGTTCTTGCGCGCGGAGCCGCCTTGCGGTTCCTGCTGACCCGCGCCTATGACTGGATCAACACGCCGCCGGAAGCCATGGTTACGCGCAAGGATCCGATCGCCTTTCTGAACCGCCTGACCTTCTACCAGCAGCATCCGGACCTTTTTGCAGCATGACCGAACCCCAATATGTCGAGATCGCGACTGACGGTGCCTGCAAGGGCAATCCCGGCCCTGGTGGCTGGGGTGCGCTTATTCGTTATGGCGCGCATGAAAAAGAGATTTCCGGGGGCGAACCAGAGACGACAAATAATCGTATGGAACTGCGTGCAGCGATTGAGTCGCTCAATGCACTCAAACGCCCCTGCCGGATCCGGCTTTCCATCGACAGCACCTATGTGAAGGACGGGATTACGAAGTGGATCCACGGATGGCAGAAAAACGGTTGGCGAACCGCCGCCAGAAAACCGGTAAAAAATGCAGATCTCTGGCAGGAACTTCTGGAGGCCGTGGACCGGCAGCAGATCGAATGGGGATGGGTCAAGGGCCATGCCGGTGCCGCGGATAATGAACGCGCGGACCAGCTGGCAAGCGACGCCGCCCTCGATCAAATGCGGGGCGGCGCCTGAATGAATTCAGCCTGTGCAGGCTAAGTCAGCTATTGTCTTCAATCTCGGCATTGGGGCCGTTTTTCAAAATCGACTTGATCGCATTCTTGGCGCTGGCCTTGCTGACATAGCCTTCGGTTGAGAACATGATTTCGCTGTTATGTTTGAAGCGAACCCGGAATTCGCCCTTCTTGTCTTTGTAGATTTCAAACTTGTGCGCCATGAAATTCGTCTCCTTTTTGGGTCGCCGATTTTGCCGACAAATTTTTATTGCCTGTTCCTCACAGCGACGCAACGAGAAATTTGTAAAACCTCAGGGGCCTAGACAAATCTGTTGGGCGCGTAGAGTCCCGGGCGCACATTCTCGTTTTCCATATGGGGGACCTGATCGAGCAGCAATGCCTTGGCCAGCCGCGCGGCAGCAGGCGCAGTCTGAATACCGAAACCACCCTGTCCGGCGAACCAGAAAAAATCCGGTGTTGAGGGGTCAAAGCCATAGACCGGCAAGCGGTCCGGAGCAAAACTCCTAAGCCCTGCCCATTTTCGGCTCACTTGAAGCACTTCCACATTGAGGGCTGACTGGAACCGGTCAATCGCTATCGCGACATCCCATTCTTCTGCGGCAACATCCCCCGGCATGGTCGGCGTTTCATCATGGGGGCTCAACCAGTAGCTGCCCCCTGCTTCGGGCTTGAAATAGAAGCTGCCGTCGAGCGCCACGACCAGAGGATCATCTGCCTGCGAGGGAGGGTTCGTCCGCAGCTGAACCATCGTGCGACGCATGGGCTGAATTCCAACGGGACGAACTCCGGCCATCTTGGCAATCCTGTCTGTCCAGGCCCCCGCCGCATTGACGATGACCCTGCTTGTGGCTGTGCGATCCCCGAAACCGACCTCCCAGCCCTCTCCCTTGCTCCTGATCAGGTCTACCCGGGCGTGGCATTCCAGCACTGCGCCCCTCTTCCGGGCATCCCGCAAATAGGCCCCGTGCAGGCCTGCGACATCGATGTCACAGCAGTCCGGTTCGTAAATCGCATGAGTCCAGTTGTCGCGGATGTGCGGAACGCGATTGTGAATTTCCTCGGTCCCCCAGCGCGTCATCGCGACCTCGCTTTTCGCAAATTCCGAAAGAAACTCTTCAACCAGCTCCTCTTCCTCCCGGCGGGCCAGATTAATGGCCCCGCGGTTCTTCAAAAAACCTGTTTCGGAAAAGTCCGCAGGCGGGCTGTTCAGGAAATCATATGAAGCTGTGGTCAGGGGTTGCACCTGCGGACCGCCATAAGTTTCCGTCCAGAAAGCGGCGGAACGACCCGTCGAATGGTATCCCGGCTGATCTTCCGCCTCGAGCAGAAGAACAGATCTGTCTCCCGCAATTTCGGAAGCTATGCTCGCACCCGCTATGCCAGCGCCGATAATGATGACATCATAATCCATTATTCAGCAGGTGCCACCTCGTCGAGAAAGGCGAAACTCGCATCCAGCGCCTGGTTCCGGACCGCATCGCATTCCCGGTAAATTTCATGCGCGCACTCGTCACCAAAAAGATGGAGCTTTGCGGTCGGTACCAGATGTACGGCGCGCATGATCGTTGCGTGATCGACCAGCCGGTCCGTTTCCGTTGCAAGAAACAAGATCGGGACATCGACCTGTTCAAGATTTTTGCGGTCGCGCAATTGGCGCGCGGAGGCATAAGCGCGCTCCACCCATCTCCAGCTCGCCGGTCCCAGCCGCAAGTCCGGACGAACCGAGAACCAGTAAAATTCGTCAGCATATCGCTCGGCATCATGAGTGAGGAGTCCCTGCCGCAACACTTCCGGTTCCAGGGGTTTCTCACTCACCTTCCATGCACGCCTTCTCGCTCTTCCAACGCCGCACATGATTTTGGCAATGAGCTGTGCTGTCCATTCCGGCATGCCGCCGCCGACGGGTGCGAGCATCGGTGCGCTCAAAATGACTGCATCGGGGTGTATGCGCTGTTCCGCCAGCGCCCACATAACCAGATGACCACCCATGCTATGCCCAATGACTACGTGCGGCCCCGGCCGGCTTTGGCGCCATTCGGAAAACAGCGCTGCGAGGTCATCCACCCAAATGGCAAAATCGTCGATATGCCCGACATGAGGATGCGGCCCACACCGTCCCGAGCCACCCTGCCCACGCCAGTCCACGGAAGTGATGTTCCAGCCCTTTCGGCGAAAGTCATGGAACGCCTCGAGATACTTTTCGTAAAAGTCCGCCCGTCCGGTCATGAAGAGAAGGGAACCTCGCGTGTCCGGTCCGGGATGCTCCCAATCGAGTTGCCGCAACGCCCATCCATCCGGTGCCGACCAGGTCAACTCGTCAGCAGTATCGGGGATAGCCCTTCGACTGAACGGCGGATCCGCAGTCTTGCTCAAAAATGCGCTCCAAAGATCATGGTTACTATTTGGTAAGTCATTTTTTCTAGAACGCGTCCCATGAATGGCGAACATTTCATCTACTTGCTCTGGATCGGATTGGCAATTGGGCTGATTACCGCAGCTGTCACTGACATCAAAAGCAGGACCATTTCCAATCGGCTGAATATCCTGATTGCACTTGGTGCACCACTTTTCTGGATCGCCAGCGGCATGCAGTTCTGGCCGGACATGCTGATACAAATTGGTATCGCTGCCATCGTGTTTACCATATTTACCGGATTCTTTGCCCTGGGAGCGATGGGTGGCGGAGACGTCAAACTACTGGGAGCCATTGCCCTCTGGCTTCATTGGATCCCCCTCGTGCAGATGCTGATCGTCATGTCGATCGCTGGTGGCGTCCTCACCGCGTTAATGATGATCCGCAACAGAATCAACAAAACCCCTGGTCCAATAAAGGTGCCGTACGGAGTCGCAATATCATTTGCGGGGCTGTTTGTGATCTGGGGGGATCAAGCGACAAAACTATACGAACGATATTTTAACCATTTTACTTGAAAGAGAAAACCACCGCCAACTGATCGTTTTTCGAATGATCGAAACAGGTGGGGCATTCAGGAGGCGTGAGACGTCATGGACAAGAAGAAACTAGTATTACTTATCGGTGCGCTGGTAGTGGCTGCAGTCACGGCCTTGCTCGCCCGGAACATGTTCGCCGGTGCATCAGCCCCTCAGGCAGAAGCCCAGAAGGTCGAGATTCTCGGTGAAGAGGTACTTGTTGCGACGCGGGCTCTCCCCGTTGGCACCATCATCACGCCGGAAAGCTTCCGCTTCCAGCCCTGGCCGGAAGAACTGGTTGAAGAAGCCTATTATCAGAAAGAAGGCACAGACGTGAATGCATTGAACGGTACTGTCGTTCGCAATGCGATTACCGCTGGTCAGCCTCTGACACGTGGCGCAATTGTCAGCCCGGGTGACCGCGGCTTCCTTGCAGCTGCTCTTGGACCTGGCATGCGGGCGGTAACTATTCCCGTTTCCGGTCTCACCGGTGTTGCCGGATTCGTATTTCCCGGAGATCGCATTGACCTGATGCTGACCCAGTCTGTAACCGGACAAGGGCCGGAAATGAAGGTTTCCGAAACCGTCATCCGCAACGTTCGCGTTCTCGCTACTGATAACCGCGTCACTTCTACCACTAATGAAGCGGGTCAGACCGTAGCAGCGAAGACCAAACTGGTTACGCTGGAAGCGACGCCGAAGATTGCCGAAAAGATTGCTGTCGCCCAGACCCTTGGAACGCTTAGCGTTTCTCTCCGGTCGCTGGCTGACAGCCATGCAGAGCTTGAGCAGGCCATCGCTTCAGGTGAAGTGAAACTTCCCGAAACGGATGATCCGAACGAGGAAGCCGCGCTGATCAAGTCGCTGGCTGCACGTCCGACCGCCAAGAAATCCACCTATTCCACCGGTGGTGAGGTCTCACGCTTTGAATCGCGCAATCCTCCGCAGTTGCCGGAGGCTCAGAAACCAAAAGGACCTGTCGTCCGGGTGTCACGCGGCAACGCTGTCACTGAAGTTGAGTTCGGAGGCAAATAATGACCATCCAGTATAATATTCAAGGCCGTCCTGCCAAAAAGGCAATCGGTGCTGCAGTTGCTGCAGCCCTGGCCATGGCCCTTGCCGCAAACAGCGCGGTCCCGGTTCAGGCACAGTCTGCCAGGATAACCGATCCAGATTCGCGGATTTCACTGGCTGTCAGCCGCGGCAAGCTGGTCACGCTTCCCGCTCCGGTTGAAGATGTTTTCATCGCGGAGAACACGATTGCCGACGTGCAGGTACGCTCGCCTCGCCAGTTGTACATTTTCGGCAAGAGAAGCGGGGAAACCAGCTTTTACGCCACAAATGCGGCAGGTCGCGTTGTATACTCGGCAGAAATCGCTGTGATCGGTGCAGAAATATCTTCCATCGACCAAATGCTTTCGCTTGCCATGCCAAGCGCCGATATCGCCGTCAGCACGACCAATAATTTCGTTCTGCTCACCGGCACGATTGCCGATCCGGATGATGCGGAAGAAGCCGAAAACCTGGTCCAGGCCTATGTCGGAGACGGCACGCGTGTTGTCAGCCGGCTAAAAACCGCGACACCGATGCAGGTGAATCTCAAAGTGCGCTTTGCCGAAGTCAGCCGCACGCTGGCCAAGGAAATCAACGGAAACGTTTTGACACGCGACACAACCGGAGGCTTCCAGTTCGGAGTATCCCGTGGCCGCAACTTCGGAACGATTACGGATTTTGACACCAGCGCCTTTCCAAATCTGGATGCGTCCAGTCTTTTCGGATTGCCCACGGGATCCATTTCGCTGCCGTTCAACCCGTCCACCGGGCAATTTGTGACGCCTGGCGGAACCCAGTTCAATTTCAATCAGGCGTCGGGTCTGAATACCATTCAGGCAGCCGGACGACTTTTTGGCCTCGATATCGCGACGGCACTGGATGTATCGGAACGCGTCGGACTGGTAACGACACTGGCGTCGCCAAATCTGACGACGATCTCTGGTGAAACCGCAACATTCCTGGCTGGCGGACGCTTTCCCATCCCGCAATCTTCGGGCTTCGGTGAAGTTAGCGTCACCTATCAGGATTTCGGCGTCAGCCTGTCCTATACGCCAACGGTGCTTTCCAACGGTCGTATTTCGATCAGGGTAGCACCCAAAGTATCAGAACTGTCTTCTGCTGGTGCGGTCCGGATCAACGGATTTGAAATTCCAGCAATTTCGACCCGTGAAGCAGAAACGACCGTTGAACTGGGATCAGGCGAGAGCTTCATGATCGCCGGTCTGATGCAGAATAGTTACAGCTCGACCGTCGACAAGACCCCTGGTCTTGCTGATGTGCCGGTGCTGGGCAATCTGTTCAAATCTGATGGTTATCGCAAGAACGAAACGGAACTCATGATCGTCGTAACACCATATTTGGTGAAACCGGTCAGCGAAAACCAGATTGTATTGCCAACCGATGGCTTCAAGCAAGCCAACGACTTTGAGCGTGTTTTCATGAACCGTCACACTTCGACGGGTACGGGTGACCGGCCGAAACCGACCGTTGCACCTCCCGTTGAGAGCGGGCCTGCAATCAGCAGTCTTGAAGCACCTGCAAAAACCAAAACCGCGAAAAAGCAGAGCAAATCCGGGGGCGCTGCTCCAGGATTCAGCTTTGAAAACTAAGTCCGACCAGGAGAACATATCATGCGTTTTGTTTCCATCGCCCTAGTGACCGCCGTCGGACTTTCTGTATCGGCCTGTGGCAGTAACACCGCCAACCGGACAATCAGCAGTGTTCATCAACCGGTCGTTGAACGGTCCCATTTTGTTCTGGATCTGAACATGGATGGCACGGGATCCATCCCCGCGACCGAAGAAAACCGGCTGGCCGGCTGGTTTGAAGCACTTGATCTCGGTTATGGTGATCGCGTCTCGATCGACGATCCGCGCTTCGGAGCCAGCGCCGAAGCCAAATCCACTGTCGAGGCCTTGGCCGCCGAATATGGTTTGCTGATCAACGATCTTGCACCGGTAACCGAAGGCAATGTGCCTGCCGGAACGGTTCGGGTTGTTGTGTCGCGCTCCACTGCCAGCGTGCCGGGATGTCCCGACTGGAGCCATCGCAGCCATACTGATTTTCAGGGCCGCACAAGCGCCAATTACGGATGCGGTGTCAACAGCACCATGGCTGCAATGATCGCCGATCCGGAAGATCTGGTTCGCGGCAATCCGGCAGATGGCGTCAACCAGACCCAGGCTTCCAAAGCCATTCGGGCCTATCGCGAAAGAAAAGTGGGAGACCAATAATGAACGCTCCTTGGAAACCAGGATCAATTAACGGCCGGGACCTTTTCTCTGCCTATGTATGCGATGACGACACGCTGGATATTCTCCGGCCGGTTGTTGAGGAAATGGGCTGGCCTGTGGACAAGTGCCACAAGGGCGGACTGCGCAATGCCGTGCAATCTCTGTCGGTTGCCGCGAGTCCGAACATCCTGCTGGTCGATCTGTCTGAGTCGGGTGATCCGCTGAGCGACATCAATTCACTGGCTGAAGTCTGCGAACCGGGAACGGTTGTTGTCGCCATGGGTCAGGTCAATGATGTCCGGCTCTATCGCGATCTTATCGTGAGTGGCCTGCAGGATTATCTGCTCAAGCCTTTCAGCCCCGAACAGCTGCGCGACGTACTGAGCCAGGCCAATGCCGTGCTCAACGCGCCGAAAACCGACGAAGCTGCGAGTGAAAAACCGCATGTTTCAACTGCGGTAATCGGAACGCGCGGAGGTGTTGGCGCTTCGACAATCGCAACATCGCTTGCATGGCTGCTGAGCCAGGACCGCGAACGCCTGACGGCCTTGCTGGATCTTGATGTTCATTTTGGCACCGGTGCACTGGCACTGGACCTGGAACCAGGTCGGGGACTGACGGATGCGATCGACAATCCCAGCCGGATTGACGGACTGTTCATCGAACGGGCCATGATCAAGGCAAATGAAAAACTGTCCCTGCTGTCGGCAGAGGCACCGATCAATTCGCCGATGATGACGGACGGTACGGCTTTTTTCCAGCTGCAGGAAGAATTTCGCGCAGCTTTTGAATGTACCGTTATCGATCTCCCACGCGATATGCTGATCAGCTATCCGCATCTTCTGGGTGACGTGAATGCTACCGTCAGTGTGACGGAACTGACGCTTGCTTCTGCCCGTGACGCCATCCGGCTTCTGTCGTGGCTGAAATCACATGCAGCACAAAGCCAGGTAATTGTGGTGGCCAACAAGGTGCAGTCCGGTGGTCTGGAAATTTCCAGACAGGACTTCGAAGCCTCGATCGAACGCAAGATTGACATTGTCATCCCGTCGGATCCGAAGACCGCTGCACAGGCGGCCAAACTGGGTCAGGCCTTTGTCGAGGCTGGCAAAGCCAGCAAGGCTTCCGCAAAAATCGTGGAACTGGCTGACCAGGTACTCGGTGCCGTTGATGGCAATGAAGACGAAACGGGTGGACAGGCAAAATCTTCCCTGATGGACAAACTGAACATCAAGTCGCTTTTGCCTTCCAAGAAAAAAGCGGTGGAACAGGACGCGGAATAACCGGCCTGTAACGTCTCATTTTTCAACTTTCGAGGAACTAAGCAATGGACATGATCCAGATCGCGATAATCGGAGCGGGCACCTTGGCGTGCCTGCTGCTGCTGATCTTTGCATTTGCTGGCCCGTCACAGGCCAAGGCACAGGCGAAGCGGCTGGATCAAGTCAAGTTCCGCCATTCCGACAGTGCAAATGTCAAGGTTGAAGCCCAGATGAAAAAGGCGCTGAGCGCGCGTCGCAAACAGCGGCGTCCGGTTGGCGACAACATGACCCGCATGGAAGCGCTGGCCATCAGGTTGGAAAAAACCGGTAATGACTGGCAGATTTCTCACTTTGCATATGTTTGCCTTGGCCTGTTCCTGCTCACCGCAGCCGGTCTGTTCGTGAACGGCGCACCACTGCTTTTGAGCCTTTTTGTCGCTCTCGCGGTTGGTATCGGCCTTCCGCATCTCATCGTTGGCTTTCTGATCAGTCGTCGTGTCAACCGGTTTACCGCCAGTTTCCCCGATGCAATCGAATTGCTCGTCCGCGGCTTGCGGTCCGGTTTGCCGGTCACCGAAACCATCGGTGTTGTTGCGAAAGAAATTGACGGGCCCGTTGGAGAAGAATTCCAGAAAGTCGTTGACCGGATCAAGATCGGGAACACCATGGAGGACGCGCTTCAGGAAAGCGCCAAGCGCCTCGATACTCCGGAATTCAAGTTTTTCTGCATTACCATCGCGATCCAGCGCGAGACCGGTGGTAACTTGGCCGAGACCCTTTCCAATCTGGCCGATGTTCTTCGCAAACGCGGACAGATGAAACTGAAAATCAAGGCTATGTCCTCGGAATCCAAGGCTTCGGCTTACATTGTGGGGTCTCTGCCGTTCATCGTGTTCGGCCTCGTCTACTCGGTTAACCCGACTTATGTTGCCGGATTTTTCTACGAAGAGCGCCTGATCATTGCAGGACTTGGCGGACTTACCTGGATGAGCATTGGCGTGTTCATCATGGCCAAAATGGTCAACTTTGAAATCTAGGCGGGGGAGCAAGGAATATGACAAATCTTACTATTGCTGCTGCCGCTACAACGGGTGGACCGACATTATTGGGCATTGATGTGCTCTGGGTGGCAACCATTTTGGCTGCAGTTGCAACGATGGCCGTATGCTTTGCCATCTATGCCGCCGTAACGGTCCGCGATCCCATGGCGAAACGGGTCAAGTCGCTGAACGAGCGCCGCGAACAGCTGAAAGCCGGTATTACGGCCTCGACGACCAAGAAACGCGCAAAGATTGTCCGTCAGAACGACACGACCGACAAAATGCGGGGTATTTTGCAGTCGATGAAAGTCCTGCAAGATGACCAGCTGACAGAAGCCCAGCAGAAACTGGCCCAGGCGGGTATCCGGTCAAAAGACCTGGCCTATGCGGTCATTTTCAGCCGTCTCGTGCTGCCCATCGTGCTCGGCGGCGGCGCAGCTCTGGCCATTTATGGCCTGGGATATTTCCCCGATTATTCACCGATCCAGAAATTCGGAATTTTCGCTGGTGCCACGATTGCCGGGTACAAGGGTGCGGACGTGTATGTCGGCAACCTGATTGCCAAACGGACTGACCTCATTCGCAAAGGCTTGCCCGACGCGATCGACCTTCTGGTCATCTGTGCGGAAGCAGGTCTGACGGTAGACTCCGCCTTTGCCCGGGTTTCCAAGGAACTGGGCGATGCCTATCCCGAACTGGCGGACGAATTCTCGCTGACTTCCATCGAACTGGGCTTCCTCACCGAACGCCGTCAGGCATTTGAGAACCTCGCCTATCGTGTGGCTCTCGAGCATGTCAAAGGCGTCGTGACGACCATGATCCAGACCGAGAAATATGGTACGCCACTGGCTTCATCGCTGCGTGTCCTGTCAGCAGAATTCCGTAACGACCGCATGATGCGGGCCGAAGAAAAAGCTGCTCGCCTGCCGGCAATCATGACCATACCTCTCATTCTGTTCATTCTGCCGGTGCTGTTCATCGTGATCCTCGGGCCCGCAGCCTGCTCGATCTCCGACGCTCTGCTTTAGCGGAAGATACGGAACATCAAAAAAGGAGCGGTCCTTGAAGGCCGCTCCTTGTTTATGCGGAAGCGATATCGTCAGCCGACTGTTTGATTTTGGCCAGCCAGGCAGAGAGCTGCTTCTGCTCCCCGTCCGTCAAGACCGACATGATCTTCTTTTCCATCGTTTCGGCAGCCGGCATGATCTGGTCATAAAGATCCCGACCGGTATGGCTAAGCATCAGATGGTGTGAGCGGCCGTCGGCGCTGTTCGGGCTGCGTCCGAGCAATGCTCTGTCAACCAGTGTCTTGACTGCCCTGTTCACCGTCACTTTGTCCATCAATGTCGCTTCCACAAGCTGTCGCTGTGTGGCGTTGCCACGATTGCCCAGGACCGCCATGACCCGCCATTCCGGAATTTTCAAGCCAAACCGGCTCTTATACTCGCGCGCGATAAGGTCACTCACCGCATTGGACGCGGTGGACAGCTGATATGGAATAAAATCATCTAAATTGGTGACCATAAGTAATATTTATTCAATTTCCGCGCGAAGTCCAATCCAAAATGTTCGCGGAAAAGCGCGCTCCACGATTCCCGAACTGCTGATTGCAGCCTGAACTTCTGAGTCAAACAGGTTCTCAACTCGTCCTTCCACCAGTAATTTGTCGGTCACCGCATAAGCCAAACGTCCATCGACCGTGAACGCATCTTCCAGCGACCGGCTGTTCTGGTCATCTTCAAAACGGCTACCCGTGTATCGCATGGAAATGCTGGCGGCGGTGCCATTTCCCTGCTCCCACACAAGCGAAGCACTCGCATTATGTTCCGGGATCTGAGCCGGTCGCAGCTGATTGACAGCAGCTGCCAGTCCCGACGCATTTACCTCTGCATCAACATAGGCATAGGACGCTTCAAATGAGAGGTGTTTGGATATCGCCGCCAGTTCAAACCGCGTATCGATTTCCACTCCCTTGCTCTCCACGGAATCGAGGTTCTGCCGCTGCCGGAAAACACCCGCACCGGAAACAAACCCCACGCCAGGAAAAACACCCGGACCTGTATCCAGGGTCACATTGGCAATCGCATCATCCAGTACATTGTAGAATAAAGTCACCTCGAAGGCGGCACTCGCACTGTTCCAGTCCAGACCAATTTCGGCACCCTTGACGCGCTCGGGCGCCAGCTGTTCGTTGGCGGCCGTAGCATCAGGTCCGACACGAAATGGCCGGAAAAGTTCGTTAATTGTCGGCAGGCGCCAGCCCAAATAGGCTGCGCCGCGCAAGGTCACCTGTTGGCTCGCATCAAAGGCAAACCCTCCGCGCGCAGTAAATTCGCTCCCGCTACGAGATGCAAATGTCGCGTCCGTCCGCACAGATCCTGGAAAGGGAGAGATCAGTTCGATTTCGCGTCGGAATCCATCGTCAATCGACCAGAAATCGATCCGGCTTCCACCCGTCAGGGTCAGATTGTCGGCGGCTATTATGCTACCCTCGACAAACGCTCCATAGGTGGACGTGTTGCCGCCAGCCCGGCGACTTCGGCGCGGGGTATCATCGTCGAGGAAGAAGAAATTCTCGTTGGTTGTTCCTTCCGTGCGGCGCCAGTCGCCTCCGATACGCAATTCGGCATTGTCGCCCACCGGCGGCCGCACTTCAAAGCGTGCGCCAAGACCCGTGGACGGCACATTAAATTGTTCGAACACGCGGTTGACGCTGTCCCGGTCAGCAGCCACGCCGCCGAAACTCACGTCAAAATTGCGGATCTGGACATAGCCCAGCGCCGACCATTGCCAGTCGCCAGTTGTCCGGTTGACTAGCCGGATACTGGCATCCGCGCCATCATTGTGGTTTTCGCTGAACGCAAATCCGCGCTCGCGATCATCGGTAAAAACCCGGACATTCGCCTGCAGTTCGGTTGTTTCGGAAACCGGCGCGACATAGCGCACGGCGACACCGGCCTGTTCATATTCCGCCGGGCGATCCACGGTGCCACGCTGGCTGGCGACAATGGGTGTAAAACCATCGCCGCGCGCATAGGACGCAGAAATGGTCAATTGCCCCCTGCCGAGCTCGCGGCCGAAGAGCAGATCGGCATCAACACTGTTTCGGCTGCCATAAGCTGCGCCCAGCTCGATGCGGTCGCCGACATCGGCGCTCACAAGTTCAATTGTCCCGGCCAGCGCACCCTGCCCGTTGGACCCGCTGCCACCGCCGCGCTGAACTCTGGCGGAAGTGATCGGCAGCGCATCATATCCCGGCCAGGAAATCCATCCGCCGAAAGGATCAGCCTGCGGCACACCATCCAGCAAGAGCAGGGCGCGAGAAGAGGCGTTTCCGCCAAGCCCGCGCAAGGTTACGCCCTGACTTGTGGGATTGGCGGACCGCGCATCGGAGCGCCGAAATTGCTGCAGTCCGGGAACCGTCCGCAAACTGTTTTCCAGCCGCTGGTTCTGATCCACTGCAATTGTCCGGGAGGAATAGGTCTCGGTCGTAAAGGTGCTGAACAGGCCTTCGACAATGATGATGCTTTCCGGCACCCCGACCAGAACCTGTGGTTCGACAGCCGTCTCATCCTGAGCGATGACAGGCGCGCTGACCGCGAGAAGCGGCAAAGTGACAAGATATTTTTTCATGCTGCCAGCTTCGCCTCGTCAGGATGCGCCTTTGCAAATGCCGCAATCTGATTGCATTCGGCATCGATCCGCACGAGCCTTTGAAAAGCCGTTAGATCGGTTTCGAAACGCCGTGCATTGTACATTTGCGGAACCAGACAAACATCGGCCAGATTGGGTGCATCGCCGCCAAACAGGCCTTCTTCCGGTGCCATCTGTTCCAGCGCGGCGAACCCGGTGGTCATCCAGTGCTGCATCCATTGCACGACCGCCTTGCCATCGGCACCAAACTCACTTTTCAGATAGCTGCCGACACTGATGTTATTGATCGGGTGAATATCAGTGGCAACGATGAGAGCCTGCGCCAGTGTTTGCGCCCGTTCGGCGGGATCCGATGGCAGCATCGCCGGTTCCGGACGGGTGGCATCAAGATAGTCGATGATTGCCAGCGATTGCGTGATTTCCTGCCCATCCACGATCAATGTAGGCACCCGGCCCTGGGGATTGATCGCGCGGTATGCGTCCTCACGCTGTTCGCCCTCGAGCAGATTCACGGAGCGCAGCTGGTGCGGAATATTTTTGAGGTTCAGTACAATCCGGACCCGGTAGCTGGCAGAACTGCGCCAGTAATCATAAAGAACAATATCGGTCATCCGCGGCTTGTGCAGAGACAGAGGGGAAATTGCAAGCCCGGTTCGATCAGCAGGAAGCAACAACACCTGCCTGGATGGCAAGTTCACCTCGCGGGCGTATTTCAACTGGCCGGCCGGTTCGCTTTGCCAGCTGGTCCAGCCAGGAATTTTCTTGCCGCAAACAAGCTGCAACCGCGGGATGAACCTCCAGCATCAGCGAACCGCTGCCAGCCGTGCGCTCCGCCTGTCGCAGCAATTGCAATGCGGCCGTTTTGACCCGGTCAGACTGAAGCAACTCCGGCACAGACGGACCGGTCTTGCGGCGGATTATCTGCATCAGGCCAAATCCGTTAATTGCTGTGCGTTCGCAATCCTCGGTCATGTGCTCATCAAAGACCGCAACGGCATCCGCTCGACCCGCTTTTCTGTCGAGCGTCGGAAAATCGACGGCAACGGAGCCATTGATATCCAGACGTGGCAGAAGCAGAGCCACCTCCCTGGCAGCTCTCTTCGCCAGTTCCGCCGCGGGCACGATGCCATCGACATCAATCACGGTCATGGCGGGGGTGAGCGCAACCAGCAGTGTGCCGCCGTCAAATGCGATCCGGCCAGTTTCTGCCTGTTCGACGGCATCATACCAGCCAAAATCAGCCAATATGTCCGGACCGTGCCCACCCGTTTTCCTGATTTCAATATCGTTTGCGCCTATCTGCTCCAGCAGATCGGGTCCTCGCGCTAACGGAACGTCAGATCCCGCCGGACGTGCCACTGCGCGCTTGGCCTGCCCTGCCTGTTCCCGGATAGCTGCGCGGGCGATCCGGATACGCAATACAGCGCCCTCCGTCAGCCCATTGGGCAAGGGGTCAAGCAAGCATTGTTCACCGGTGGAAAGTTCTGCGATACCGGTTTTCCCCGGCACCCATTGCTGAATGAATTTCGCATCCACCACATCTCCCAACCGGACGGACTGATCTGACCGTTCGATCCGGATCTTCCGGCACCTACCCTGATCAATCAGCATCGCCCGGTTTTCGCCAATGCCGGATTCGTAAATCCAGAATATTCCCTCCGGCAATCAGCAAATTGCGGGTTTCATAGAGTGGCAGACCCATGATCCCGCTATGGCTGCCGGAGATCCTGAGAACGAGGGCTTCCGCCTGTCCCTGAATCGCGTAACCTCCTGCCTTGCCCTGCCCTTCGCCGGACGCGACATAAGCATCGATCTCTTGAGGGTGAAACCGCTTGAATTTGACGACACTGTCGGACAGCCTTGTTCGCCTAATTCCATCGGTGTCGATGACGCAAACCGAGGACAGAACATAATGACGTCGCCCGCTGAGCAATTCCAGAAATCGGCGCTGCTCCTGCTCGTCAGCGGCCTGACCCAAAATGCGCCGGCCCACGGCAACTGTCGTGTCTCCCGCCAGGAGTATCTCGTCGGGTTCGCGAGTGATCGCCGCCGCTTTTTCTTCCGCCATCCGCACCACATAATCACGCGGCAGCTCCCCGGTGTGCGGTGTTTCGTCAATATCAGGAGAAATGATCCGGTTCGGTTTCACACCTAACCGGCCCAGCAATTCCAGCCTGCGCG
>JBCBZY010000264.1:0-4042 GCA_039815115.1 Pseudomonadota bacterium
AGGTCAGGACGTCCGTACCATTGTTGAGATCGGCTACGAGAACCTGCTGGACCTCCAGATAGGGCGTGACATCCACATTCTTGTCACGCGCCTGAGCCGGATTCAGGGCGACCATCATCATCGGCGGAACAAGCGCTCCAAACTTCCATATATTCATATGGTTACGCGTGGCCATGGTTACTCTCCATATCCATAATAAGACCCGAACCGTCTCCCGGTCGGTGAAAATTTGGTTCCGTTAAGCAGCAGCTGAATATGATCGCAGCCGGCAAGAAGACTCAGAGCGTCACGCAGAGCCGTTTCGGTGGTTTCGTCCGCTTTCACGATCATCAAAACCTGTCCGACATGCGTTGCCAGCACCGAGGCAGGCGACGCAGACAGCGCGGGCGGCGAGTCAAAAATCACGATCCGGTGCGGATTGTGACGAGTGAGTCGATCCAGAACCTGTGCCGTCCGCGAGGAGGCCAAATACTCGGTATCTTCATTGGTCTGGTCGCCTGCCGGCAGTATGGCGAGGCCCGGAATATCGGTGTGAATGATGCAATTCTCAACCGCCAGATTCGGGTCCGCCAGCGCATCCATCAAGCCCTTGCTTCCTTCCAGACCAAGGCTCGACAAAATGCTTGGTTTCGCAAAGTCGGCATCGACCAGCAGAACCTCATTGTCCTTTTCCGCTGCAATAGACAGGGCCAGATTGAGTGCACAAAATGTCTTGCCCTCGTCGGGATGCGCCGAACAGATCAGGATCCGTTCGCCATGCGGCAGCGCTCCCTGTCGTGCGCTGCCTTTGGCCGCCAGCAGCAGCTGACGCTTGATGATGCGGAACTCTTCCGAAATGCCGGTTACCGGCCCGTCAGGCACTATGAACCCGGCTTCCCGGAGCTTGTCACGATCGACAATGACCGTCGGCCCATCATGGGGAAGGACTACCGGAGCCGTCTGTTCCGTCGGCGCAGGCGTTGTTTCGGGTGGCAATATCTCTGGAGCCGTGGTGACCGGTGGTGCAGCCCTGGACGGCATATAGTCATAGACCTGCGCCGCCCGTTCCAACAGGCTTCCGGATTTGCTGAGAGGCTTGTATTTGTTCATCTCTTGTCCTCAGGCCACCATGCCGCGCTGAACGAATTCCACGACCATCAACAACGCAAAAACCCCAAACAAGGCGCCACCGGTGCTGTAGAAAAGCCGCATTTTCTTTTTGCGCAGAACCCGCTGCGGGCTGGTGAGAATTTGCGAAACAGATCCGATAACCGGAAGGCCACTCGCCTTTTCAAGCTTGGCTGCGGTGGGATAGCTGGTCTGCAGTTGTCCCATGGCAAAGGCTGACCCGACGCCGCCGCCAATGCCTACAAACAGGACAAGCGCGAGAAGCAATGGGCGATTGGGCGCCGCCGGTGATCGCGGGCTGGAAGGCGGATCGATGACCCGGAATTTCACGGAATCCGTTTCGGTTTCGACCTGACCGCGCAGCTTGATCTGCTCCCGGTCGGCGAGCAATTTGTCATATTGGTCTTTCAGCACGTCATAGTCGCGGTTAATCCGCGCCATTTCGGCTGCAACACCCGGTTCCAGAGTCTGTTTGGACGCCAGCTGCGCCATATCGGCTTGCAACGCATTCTTGCGAGCCTGAAGCGCCGCGACAGATGCCTGTCGTTCGGCGCGCATGCTTTGCAAGGAGCTGTAGGCCGGATTAGGTGTGCGATAGCCGCCGCCACCGGAACGTCCGCCCCCCTGGGCTTGCAGAGCAGTGATTTCTTTTTTGAGTGCGATGATGTCGGGATGACTGTCGGTCCAGCCCCGTGCCCGCGCAGAAGCCAGCCTGCCCTGTGCCTGAGAAAGTGCACTGCCGCCCCCTGCACCACCAAATCCTGGCGTAGCAATGGTCGGCGGTGTACCGGCCAGTTGACCGTTCAAAGCGGCAAGCGAAGCGGACGCCTGAGCAAGCTGTGAATCAATTTGTCCCAGCTCTGCTCTCGCTGCTTCCATGCGCTGGCTGATCGAACCCACGCCCGGCAAAAGCCCAAGATTTTCGGTTTCGAAGGCCACTCGCTTCTGTTCGGCTTCCTGCAGATCCTGTTCCCGCGCTGCCAACTGGGCATCGAGAAATTTCAACGTCTGACTGGTTTCATCGCGGTCACCTGACAGGTTTTCCTCAACAAAAATATCAATCATCTTCTGGACAATCTCACGAGAGAGCTTTGCATTCTCGGCGTCAGAAAAATTGCTCGCGGATGAATTGGCCGTGATCTCGAAGAGATTATCCTTTTCGGACTTGATCTCGATATTTTTGCGCAGCATCTCGACCTTGCCAGCCAGTTCCCGGTCGCTGGCCACGGTCAGATTGAGATCGGTCCCCCGCACAACTTTTTCGAGATTGATTGTCGAGGCCAGCGTTTCCTGGACGCGCTCCATGTTCTTTTTGCGCTCGCGAGATTCGATGCCCACTTTTTCGGTCAGGATCGATTGCATCTCGACAAATACACGCGCGGTGGACTCGTAACTGTTCGGAATAAGCGCGACAACCAGCCAGCCCAGCAGGCAAATGCCCCAGGCCACAGCCAGCGCCAGCCAGCGCCGGTTCCAGACGCTGTGCACTGCTATTCTGATTTCGTCATAAAGGCCGTTCATTGATCAGGATGATCCTTTGAATTTGGTGTTCGCAGACAATCAGAACATGCTTTCGGGAATGATGATCACATCACCGGGGCGAAGCATGACATTCGCTTTGGTTTCTCCGCGCTTCAGCAGATCACCGATCCGCAGCGCATATTCCTGCTGCTGACCTGTGCCGCGATTGAAGCGCACCAGACGGGCGCGGTTGCCAGAGGCAAATTCCGACAGGCCGCCGACCGCGATCATCGCGTCCAGCAGGGTCATGTTCGCGCGATAGGGAATGGAGGCGGGCTTTTCCGTCGCACCGACCACGCGGATCTGTTGTGAGAAGGTTCCCGAGAAATTGTTGACGATGACCGAGACAATCGGCTCGTTAATATATTGCGACAATTGCAGCTTGAGATCTTCCGCAAGCATAGCTGGTGTCTTGCCGACGGCGGGCATGTCGGTGATCAGCGGCGTGGTGATCCGTCCATCTGGACGAACCTGCACTTTGGCCCCCAGTTCGGGATTGCGCCAGACGAAGATCGTCAGTTCATCGAGCGGTCCGATGACATATTCCTCTCCGGGCCCTTCCTGCATCGATACGAAGGATGCCGGCGGCAGCTGGGCACCGGACGAATTACCGGCACAACCGGTGACGGTCAGTGACACCAGAGCGGTTCCCAACAGATATTTGGAAAAATACCGGATTTTCGGTGCAATACTCATCTTCAATACCTCGCGTTCAGTCTGCGAGGCGCAGCCTTCCTCCGCGGGAAATGGCCACACCACACAAAGTCTCGCGAAAGCTATGCTGGAAAATAGTGAAGATAGCGTTAGGATTAGCCGGTTGAGGTATTCTTTACTTTTTCGGCCAATGGCGCCGCTGACGTGGCGTCAATCCACCAAAATTTCCGCTGCTGGACCCTGCCCGAGAAAATTGGCCGGACTGGCCGTTGCACCATAGGCTCCGGCGCAGAAAATCGCCACAATATCGCCGACGTCAGCCCTCGGCATCTCGGCATTGTCGCTCAGCCGATCCAGCGGCGTGCACAGGCATCCGACTATTGAAACCGTTTCCTCTGGATCAGCCGCAAATTTGCTGGCAATCGCCGCCGGGTAATTGCGTTTCACGACCGTCCCGAAATTGCCGCTGGCTGCCAGCTGATGGTGCAATCCTCCGTCAGTCACGAGAAATGTCTCGCCGCGGCTGACCTTGCGATCGATGACCCGGGTGAGATAAACACCGGCTTCGCCCACCAGATATCGGCCCAGTTCCAGTGCAAATTGCGTGTTTTGCAGGCTCTCCGGCAGATCCGCGAGTTTTGCACCCAGGGCTGTCCCCACTTTCATGATATCGACAGGCTCATCGCCGGGGAAATAGGGTATGCCGAATCCTCCGCCCAGATTGACATGCTCTGGTGTCACCCCCGCCTCTTCGGCAAGC
>JBCBZY010000371.1:0-2465 GCA_039815115.1 Pseudomonadota bacterium
ATGATTGTGACCGCACCCAGGCGCAATCAGGGATAATACATAACGAACCAGCGGATCAGCTTGGCTTGTACCAGCGCAACGGCTTGGTCTCGCTGCGCTTAATCACGCCCTTTGCTTCGAGGTCCAGCTGCACGGTCTTGGACCACCATCCGCTGGTTTTGCCGCCGGGAAATAATGTTTGATCCAACAAAGGCTTAACAGCTTCCTTGATTTCTGCGTGACTGAAACCGGGTGACTGGCTGGGCAGGGTCTGCATCATCGCATCGCGCATATCGTTATATTTTTTAGCATCCACCTGGGACGTTTTACCCGGCGTGTTGATGTTTTCGACTATGGTCTTGGGGCTTTTGTTGGTCATCAAGGGCTCCCTCCACTGGCGTTCAGAAGATATAATAGATTGCGAAACAGGCAGCCAGGCCCACCCCGATATTGAGCGGCAGGCCGATCCGGACAAAGTCGGAAAAACGGTAGTTACCTGCCGTATAAACCAACGTATTGGTTTGATAGCCGACGGGTGTCGCAAAGCTGGCTGATGCGCCAAACATTACCGCAACCAACAGGCTGCGCACATCCACGCCGGTTTGCTCGGCAATGCCGATCACCAGTGGCGTCATGATGACAGCAACCGCATTATTCGTCGCTGTTTCGGTCAGCAGGGAAGTCAGCGAATAGACCGCAATTATGAGCCAGAGCGGCGAGATCATATTGAGCAGCGGCAATAATGTATCGATAATCAACTGTACCGTACCGGCATTTTCCAGTCCTTTGCCGACCGCGAGCATCGCGAAAATCAATACCAGTACATTACCGTCTATCGCGCCCCACGCCTCTTCACTATCAATACATTTGGTAAGCAGCACCACCGCAACACCCAGCATGGCCAGCGCGGCGATGGGCATCACGCCCAGGGCAGCCGCGATGATGATGATCGCCAGGGTAAGGATCGCCACTGGCGCCCGTCGCCGCCGATAGGAGCGCGCTTCGGGTTCCTGCAGGTGCACGAGGTCGGCATTTTCCTGCAATGTGCTGATGGAAATGTCATCGGTTTGCACCAATAAGCTGTCACCATGGCGGATCCGCGCATCGGACAGCGTCGGCCCGGCAATATGGCGTGGCCGCGACAGGCCCAGCACCCGTGCGGGCACGCGTGACAAAAAGGGCAGGCTGGGCAGGGATTTACCGACGGACCGGTGGGACGGTCCAATAACCAGTTCGACCAGCCGCGTATGCTCATCACCCATCGGTACATCCGGTTGCTTGACGCCAGCATAGCCCAATGAAATCCCTCTGATTTCAGCAAGCGACAAAAGCTCTTCCTGTGTGACAGCAGCGACCAGTGTCTCTCCGCCTTCCAGAATATGGTCCGAAAATTGAAACCGATCGATATCGCGCCCGACCCGTCGGCCGATAACATCCACCCCCGAATGGGTGAACGCGCTGATGCTGGAAATCTGCTTGCCAACAAAAGCACTGTCATCCCTTATCCGAATGTCGGTCAGATATTGCGATTCCGGCGTTTGGTCAGCCAGGCTCTCATTATCCCGCTTTGGCAGAAAAAGCGGCCCCAATATGCCGATCATGACAATCCCGGTCGCTGCCGCAATCAGGCCGACCTGCGTGATTTCAAATAAGCCAAAGGCCGCTTGCCCATTTTCCTGGGCCACACCATCCACCAGCAAGTTGGTAGATGTACCGAGCAGAGTCAGACTTCCGCCCAATATGGAAATATAAGACAGCGGGATGAGCAACTTGCTCGCCGCGATACCCGATACTTTGGCGATTTTGCGCATGATCGGGATCAATATGATCACCACCGGGGTGTTGTTCACAAAAGCGGAAGACGCAAAAGTACCGCCCAGAAAGCCGCCAATCGCCATGAAGGGCCGATTTTCCGCCTTGCGCGCCGCGAAACCAGCCAGCGCTTCAATCACGCCGGTACGTACCAGCGCGCCGGATAAAATGAACATTGCACCAATGGTCAGCGGCGCGGGATTGGAAAAGACCGACAACATGTCATCGCTGCTCAGCAAACCCAGCGCCATCATCAACGCCGCAGCAACAACGGCGGTCACCGCTGGCGGGCGGCGTTCACCAACAAAGGCAGCAAATAGAGCGAATAATATCGCCAGCCCGACATAGGGTTTTGCGAGATCCCAATAAGCCAGCCAATCCAAATTTCGCTCCTATCTATGGGTTACTGCCTAACGCTTTAACAAAAACACCGCATGTTCGGCGAGCAGATTAGCCAAACCTCGTCCGGTTTGCTTGTCACCGCTAAGGAACCACTGCCCCTCTTGCTTCAACTTTCCATCCCGCACCAATGCGCGGAAATCATCGATTGTTACATGGTGGATATTGGGCGTATCATACCATGTTTGGGGCAAAAGCCGTGTAACCGGCATCCGGCCACCGAATAGGAGTGATGCGCGTACTCGCCAATGCGCGAAATTGGGGAAGCTGACAAA
>JBCBZY010000393.1:0-1882 GCA_039815115.1 Pseudomonadota bacterium
TACCGCCTGCGGGTGGCCGCGCGGGATGTTGCCGACTATGATGATATTCATCGCAATTGCCTGGCGCGCTTGCCCGGTGTTGCTGCCATGCATAGCGCTTTTGCAATACGTGCGATCAAGAAATGGTCAGGCTATCCGGTGAAGCGTCTACTGGATTAACGCGGCTCCATACGACGAATGGGCACCGGAACGGTGCAAATATTACCATAGCCGCCATGGGCTTCGATATATTGCAGCAGCGACGGGCTATAGCTGGCGAGATATTCATAGCGCGGTTGCTCGGCCACGGGTAGTTCGCTGGCCAGCCGGATGGATGTGATCGGGATATGCTCCGACTTGTCGGCATAAAACCCGCCCGCCGCTGTTCCGAGCGGCAGGTTGGTGACATGCTCCAAACCATCAATCACCCGCCCGACCATACCGAAAGTCATGTCGAGGCTGCGCGCCGCTTCGCCTGTGATGATAGAGATTTCTGCACCTGTCCCCGCATCCGGTGGATCATAATGCGCGGGCGACAGCGATCCGCGACAGGTCAGCGGAAAGGCTTTGCCGTCCTTTGTCCCGATCGGCCAGCCCGCGCCAAAGCCGACCTTGCTGCCATAGCTTTCATAAATTATCCGCATCAGCGGACGGATATCAGTGCCTTGATATTGATTGCTATAGGCCACTGCTGCATCCAGCGCTGCCTTGTCTGTATCGCGCTTTGCACCGAGCGCGGCATTGAAATAGTCGCTCTCCGGCACGGTTTCGAGGCTCTTGGGAACCTGCCTATTGTCGGGATTGCCGCCAAATTGGGTGACAAAATCTTTCGAGACGCGATAGATTTTCGTGCCATCCCACCAGCGCGCCGCAGCGAGCTTGCGGACATTGCGCACATGCGCGCCGGATAGCTCGGACGGGACAAGCTGGATGACTGTTTGTCGCTTATTGCCCTCGGCATCGTCGGGCAGGGTGAAGATGATCAAGTCACGAACCGGGATCGGCAACCAATGATCAGCAGGAGCCGCATTGAGGACCTCTTCCGGCGTTGGGGGAGGCGCATCTTCCTCAGGCACATCGTCTTGCGCATGGGCCGGAGCGGCCATCAGTGCCGATCCAGCTATCAAGGCGGCCAACCAGAGCAATATGGATTTTGTGCTGCAAAAGGGCTTCATTTCAAGAGGTTCCTTTTTCAAAGTTAACACAATTCACAGGGTTGCTTTCCTTCCGTACAGCAGACCGTCGGTTGGCATGGCGGATGCTGATGGCGGGCTGCGTACCGGCAAGACCGGACCTGCTTGGCGGACCAAAGTTCACACAAATCACACCCTGACCATATTCTGTTGGCAGAAGACAACGAGACGAGAGGGGTGCAGAATTCAGCATGGCCGGAAATTACCGTTTTCGCCGGCAGTAGGAAAGGCAAAATTCACACGCTCTTGCTGGCGCGGTTCAATCCGCCTTCACCCGCCGCACCGGCACCGGAATGTTGCAGATATCCACGCCGCCAGCTGGTTTGATGAAAAACGGATCGCGGCGATTGGCGCGGGCATCGGCATATTGTGCGAAGGCTTTGCTGTCGGTGTCGAGATATTGGAACCGGGGCTGCTCGGCATCGGGCAGGGCGGTGGCCAGCCGGATCGACCGGATTGGAACGCGTTTCTTGGGATCGGCATAAAAGCCCAATTGCCCCTTGCCGCGCGGCAGGCTGGAGAGATGCTCTATGCCTTCTATAATCCGTCCGACCACCGCGATATTGCGATCCAGATGGCGCGGGGCATGGCCGATCACGGTATAGAGCTCTGCGCCCGTGCCTGTATTGGGGGATAAGCTGCGGCCTACGCCGACAGCACCATAGCAGTGGATCGGCCAGCCTTCAGAGCCATCGGATGCTATGGGCCAA
>JBCBZY010000183.1:0-5751 GCA_039815115.1 Pseudomonadota bacterium
ACAAGCCATCGTCAAATCCAAGACGCCTGAGACGGACGATGCGACGATTGCCAACATGATCAAGGTCGCCGAGCTGACCCGGCAGGGCTTTATGAACGGCGATATCTCCACCGTGATGAGCCCGCGGACGGTGATCAGCTGGGCCCAGAATGCCGCCATTTTCAACAATGTCGGCTTCGCCTTCCGGCTCAGCTTCCTCAACAAATGTGACGAAGCCGAACGGATGCTGGTCGCGGAATATTATCAGCGCGTGTTTGGTGAGGAATTGCCCGAGAGTGTTGTTGGCGCCTGATCAGCTGGCGCAGGCCATGCAGAGCGGGGCTTCGGGCTGGACTTCCAGGCGGCGCGGCGCGATTTCCTGTCCACATTTTGTGCACAGGCCATAACTTCCGTCGTCAATTCGACAGATGGCCGCATTGATCTGCGCCAGCTCCTTTTCAAAAACCTGTTCCTGACCGCTCAGCGCTTCGTCCTGCTCGCGTTCCGTCGCCTGTTCGGCAAACCCTTTGCTGTGAGGGCTGGACAGTTCATCCTCGACCCTGCCGAGACGCTTTTGCAGCTCTTCCGATCTCTGAACCATTGCGAGGCGCACGGGTGCGAGGGCTGGATTTTGCTGTTCGATCATATACCTGCTCCGGTTAATGGTTGCGTAATTTGCCGACAGATTCAGTTAGCCGTTGCGACAATCATCTCGCCAATCTGGTCGAGGAGCGAAAGTCGCCGCTTTTTGAGGTCTTCGATCCGCACGTCCGAGGCGGCATCGACCCCCGATTCAATCCTGTGAATCTCGCGGTTTGTCTGGTGATATTGCTCAGACAAGGTCTGAAAATGCCCGTTGCCGCATTTCAGTTCGTGCAGGATATCGGCGGCATGGGGAAACTCATCCGCCAGTTCGTGAGGTGTGTGTGACATGCATTGTTCCTTGTGTTTTAGAGTTCCAAACGGCCTCTCCGTTCCCGGCCATCTTGCCGAGTCCCCAACCTGCTGCATTGAGCCAGATCAAAAGGCTGATTTTTTGGCTCGCAATTACCGTATTATATTGCTAATACAGTTGGGTCATGCTTGATCCCGTCGCCCCCACGACTGCCCGCAGAAGATGGTATTGGCCGTTTCGCAAGAAGGCAGAGGTGCAAACCGAATATTATCCACCCAATGGCGAGCCCATGTGGCCGGACAGGGAGGCCTTTCCTGCGCTCCAGAAAAAGCGGCGCGGCAAATGGTGGTGGTTCAGTCGGGGACTGGCCGCATTTCTGTTTCTGTTCATCCTGCTCATCGCCTGGCTGGCGATCACCGCTCCCCTTTCGAAATCACTCGAGCCGATTGCGCCACCGCAAATCACGTTGCTGACATCGGACGGACAGCCGATTGCCCGCAACGGCGCGGTTGTTGATGAACCCGTCGACACTGAAACCCTGCCCGACCATGTTATTGAGGCGTTTCTGGCGATTGAGGACCGGCGCTTCTATTCGCACTGGGGTGTCGATCCGCGCGGTCTGGCCCGTGCGATGTGGAGCAACGCCACCGGCAGTGGAATGAAGCAGGGTGGCAGCACGATCACCCAGCAATTGGCGAAACTGACATTCCTCACGCCGGAGCGCAGCCTGACTCGCAAGGCGCGGGAAATGCTGATCGCATTTTGGCTGGAAACCTGGCTCACCAAGGACGAAATCCTCGAGCGCTATCTGTCGAACGTCTATTTTGGAGACAATGTTTACGGTCTGCGCGCTGCGTCTCTTCACTATTATTATCGCAAGCCGGAAAATCTGAAGCCCGAACAGGCGATGATGCTTGCCGGCTTGGTGCAAGCACCCTCGCGGCTCGCTCCGACCCGCAATCCTGAACGCGCCGCCAAACGTTTCGAGCTGGTCCGGTCCGCGATGATCAATGCCGGCTTCATGGCGGAGGCAGAGGCCAGCGCCTTGCCCCTCCCCGTGCTCGATGTCCGGACGCGCAGCACCGTTCCGACGGGGACCTATTTTGCCGACTGGGCGATGCCGAGGGCGCGGGCGCTGACCGACATGAGCTATGAAAAGCTGACGCTGACCACAACTCTGGACGCCCGGCTGCAGGATATTGGACGCCGCGTGATCAGCCGCGCCCCGCTCGGCGAGGCACAGGTCGCGCTGGTCGCGATGCGGCCCGATGGCGAGGTGGTCGCGATGATTGGCGGCCGGGACTACAAGGAATCGGCGTTTAATCGGGTGACCCAGGCGAAGCGGCAGCCCGGTTCAACCTTCAAGCTGTTCGTCTGGCTGGCCGCGCTGCGTTCCGGCATGATGCCAGATGATCCGGTGGATGACAGCCCGATCACCAAAGGCGGATATCTCCCGAAAAATGCTGGTGAAAAATATGCGGGAACGATCAGCCTGAAGGACGCATTTGCCAAGTCGAGCAATGTCGCCGCTGTCCGCTTGTTTGGCGAGCTGGGTGACGAAGCCGTCATCCAGGAAGCTCGCAATCTCGGGGTCACTTCGCCATTGGCTGCCGATGACCCCAGCCTCGCGCTCGGCACCTCAACCATGACTCTTCTGGAGCTGACCGCCGCCTATGCGGGGCTCGCAGCGAATAGCTGGCCGGTAAAGCCCTATGCGTTCGAAAAGGAAGAGAGCTGGTCCGACTGGCTGTTCGACTGGCCCGGGCGTTATGGCAACAGCACCCATGAACGGATGGAGGATATGCTGCGCCACGCCGTCAACAACGGGACGGGCCGCAATGCCCAGCTGTCCATCGCCAATTATGGCAAGACCGGCACCAGCCAGAATAATCGCGATGCCCTGTTTGTTGGCTATGCCGGTGATCTGGTGGTCGGCGTGTGGGTCGGCAATGATGACAACAGCCCGCTCAAAGGCGTGCAAGGCGGCGGCATTCCGGCCCGTATCTGGCGTGATTTCATGCGACAGGCGGTTCTGGACCAGGCTCCGGCCAGCCAGCGGAAACCAGATGCGAACCCTGACCCCGATGGCCCGGTGCGGCCACTGGACATCCCGGATCCCGCGGATTTGCCGGACATTCCGATTGATCTTGGGGATTCGGAAATCCGTATACGAGGGGAAGATGGGGTGACGCTGAGCACCGAATTGGGCGGAATTCCCGTCGATCTCAATTTTGACGGCGACGGTGTCCGTATCGAACAGCGGAGAGACGACTAGTCTGACATCCCAGACCGCAATCCCGGCCGCGGAAGCCCTGTCAAAATCGATCAATTTATCGCTTTGATTCCGGCTCTCTTTCCGCTTATGGCTTTCCTTTCCATGGCAGACCGTTCCAAACTTGATGATCTGAAAGATGTGCTCGGCGGCGCAGCGCGTGCAATGGCACATGAGCCCGAAGTTGAGCTGGCCTATACCGCGGAAGCCCCTTCCCAGTCGGGCCAGCATCTCAAGGTTCCCATGCCCGCGCGCGATCTGCCGCCTGATCAGGTCGCTGAGGCCCGTGGTTTTGCCGACAGCTTCGCCCTGAAACTGCGCTATCACAATGAGGTCAGCCATCGGCGGAATGCGCCGCAGGAACCAGTGGCCCGCGCCTGTTTCGATGCGCTGGAACAGGTACGCACCGACGCGCTGGGATCGCGCAACATGAAGGGTGTCCATGGCAATCTGGATGCGGCGCTGGAAATGCGCATGCGCTCGGATCCCATTTCCCGCGCCCAGAACCGCGATGAGGTACCGATTTCGACCGCTTTAGCCCTGCTCGCGCGCGAAAAGCTGACCGGAGAAGCTCCGCCCGAAGGCACGGTCAAAGGCCTCGACATGTTGCGCGAATGGATCGAGGATAATGCCGGAGCGGATCTCGATGGTTTGAACCTCACGCTGGATGACCAGGACAGTTTTGCCAAGCTGTCGACCCAATTGCTCGAACATCTCGATCTGATCAGCAGCGACGATGATCCGGCCGATGCGGACGACAATGAGGACGACAGCGACGACGACAGTGAAGACCAGGACGATGACGGCGCCGATGAAGAGGCAACCGGAGATCAGGGTCAGCAGGACATGCGTTCGGAACAGTCCGAGGATGATGCGCAGGACAGCGAAAGCGAACAAAATTCTGAAGAGCTGGAAGAAGGCGCGGAAGAGGAAATGGGGGATGCCGGCGATGAAGGCATGATGCCCGTCCGGCCCAACCGGCCGATGTCCGACCTGCCGCCCGGCTTTGATTATGCGCCGTGGACCGAAAAATATGACGAAGTCATCGCCGCTACCGAATTGTGCGACGATGAAGAGCTGGTCCGCCTCCGCGCCTTTCTCGACCAGCAGCTCACCAGTCTGCAGGGCGCGGTCACCAAACTGGCCAACCGCCTGCAACGGCGTCTCATGGCGCAGCAGAATCGCAGCTGGGACTTTGATCAGGAGGAAGGCATGCTCGATGCGGCTCGCCTCGCCCGCGTGGTCAGCAATCCGGCGCACAGCCTGTCCTACAAGGTCGAGCGCGAGACCGATTTCCGGGATACGGTCGTTACCCTGCTGATCGACAATAGCGGTTCGATGCGCGGACGCCCGATAAGCATTGCCGCGATCAGCGCCGACATCATGGCGCGCACGCTGGAGAGATGCGGTGTAAAGACGGAAATTCTGGGTTTCACGACCCGCGCCTGGAAAGGTGGCCAGTGCCGCGAAAGCTGGCTCGCGGCCGATCGTCCGGCCAATCCTGGTCGCCTCAACGATCTCCGCCATATCATCTATAAACAGGCCGACGAACCGTGGCGACGAGCCCGCAAAAATCTCGGCCTGATGATGCGCGAAGGTCTGCTCAAGGAAAATATCGACGGCGAAGCTCTGCTCTGGGCGCATAACCGCCTGATCGGGCGGCCCGAAGAACGCCGCATCCTGATGGTGATTTCCGATGGTGCTCCCGTGGATGACAGCACTTTGTCGGTCAACCATGGCGCCTATCTGGAAAACCATCTGCGCAAGGTCATCGAATGGATTGAAGGCCGTTCACCGGTACAACTGGTCGCCATCGGCATTGGTCATGATGTCACGCGCTATTACAAGCGGGCCGTGACGATTATGGATGCCGAACAGCTGGGCGGCACGATGGTTGAGCAACTGGCCGGACTTTTCGACGAGGAAAACTGAATGAACGTAACCGAAGCCGTGACATCGCGCCGATCGGTGCGCCAGTTCCTCGACAAGCCTGTCGATCTCGATGTGCTCAAACGGGTGCTTGAAACCGCGCAGCGGTCGCCGTCAGGTGGCAACACCCAGCCGTGGAACGCGGTTGTGATTTCCGGCGATGAACTCACTCGCGTCACCGAAGCAATCAAGGCGAAGGTGCCGACCGCTCCGATGGGCGAAGGCCATGAATATGCCATATATCCCGAAGGTCTCGATGGACGCTATGAAGAGCAACGGCGGATGGTCGGCAAGACGATGTTCGACAGCATCGGACTGGAACGCGGCGACAAGTCTGGTCGTTTTGCCCAGATGGCGAAAAACTGGGACAGTTTCGGCGCGCCCGTGCAATTGTTCACCTATACCCGTAAATATATGGGTCCGCCGCAATGGTCGGACATGGGCATGTGGCTGCAAACGGTGATGCTGTTGCTGCGTGAAGAAGGGCTCGACAGCTGTTCGCAGGAAATCTGGGCGATGTATGGCTCCTACATGCGCGAATTGCTCAATATTGATGACGATCACATCTTCTTTTGCGGTATGGCGATCGGTTATCGGGACCCGGATGCCCCCATAAACAATTTCCATGTCCCGCGCGTACCACTCGGAGAAGCGGTAGAGTTTCGCGGCTTTTAAC
>JBCBZY010000059.1:0-11202 GCA_039815115.1 Pseudomonadota bacterium
CCGGTTGCCACGCCGGCGCGCGCAACGAGGCGAATTTCGCGACCATCTATGGAGACCGGATCAAATAATCTGTTCAGCAAACCGTCGGCAAAGGCCGAGAAATCAGTAGCGCGATCGTCCAGAATGAGCGCCACGACAAAATTCTGACCATCCATTCGCGCGACCACCAAGTCATCGCCGCTATGGTCTGACGTTTCCGCGATCAGTCTTTGCCCGATCCGCCGCATCACTTCATCGCCGACGGAACGTCCATAGGCTGCGTTTATGGTTCCAAAATTCTTCAACCCCATCGCGACGAAGCCAATTTCCTTGCCCTGCTCCAGACCATCCCGGATCCACGCCCGGGCAGCAGCGCCATTGCGCAAACCGGAGAGCAGATCCCGCTCCATCCAGCTTTCCGCCGCGGAATTAGCGGACAAACGCTCGATCCGCCCGTGGAGGCGACTTCCAGAGTCGTGCAGATGGTGGATGACCTTTTCCCCATTCCAGTTATGGGGAATGGCCGCCTGTGCTGATCCGCTGCGCAAGCGTCCCATTGCACCTCGTACCCGCAACCGCTCCTCTACGGTCATGTCACGATAAAAGCCCGTGACAGGATAGCGGACCTGATCCTTTTCCCCCACTCCACGACGCATCTGGTCGCTATAAACCACGTCACTCAAACTGGTTTTGCTGAAGGACCATTCCTCATCCGAACGCGCCAGAAGCTGATGAAGTTGATCAGTTGCCTCGCTGCCCCCGCGCATGTTTTCCGCATAACGGTCAGCGAAATTCAGTGCTTGTGCGAGATCAGCATGATGATTTCCCATATCCAGAAAATGGGTGGCGCCAGCGGCGTAACATTTTGCGGCGATATTGTCCTGCCGCGCTGCGTCGCCCAGCGCCAGGATCGCCAGACCACCGCGCGGATCGATGGCGTGTACTTCCTCAATTGCCGCTTGCCCTTCCGCTTCCGCGTCGCGGACATCGATAACCGATATCAATGCCCGCGATGAGGCAATCCGGTTATGCAATTCATCCCCGCGACGTGCAGAGCTCACCCGCCATCCAAGGCCGGAGATTTTCGCCGCCAGCGGATCCCGGTCATGGAACGACAGCAAAAACAGATGTTTTGCCGGTGACGTTGAGTCAAATTTCGATCGCGCAAGTGAAACGGAAATATTCCTTTTTGTTCATCTATCAAAAATGCGCTCAAGGCGCAGATAACCTATTCTTTTGTATAGCAGCCAAATCTTTCTCAACCATTGCTTGCCTTTCAACATATCGCTAAGATTTTGCCTTCCAGGAAAAGCGAGACAGGCATGCAGGACGGATTTGGCCGAAAAATCGACTATCTGCGCATATCGGTGACCGACCGGTGCAACTTCCGCTGTCAGTATTGCATGTCGGAAAAAATGACGTTCATGCCGAAAAGCGAGTTGCTGACGCTGGAGGAAATCACACTTATTGCAGAGCGTTTCATCGGGCACGGAATTCGGAAAATCCGGCTGACTGGCGGAGAACCTCTGGTCCGACGCGATATGAGCGATGTAATTCAACGTCTTGGTCGGAAGGTCAAATCCGGGGAACTCGAAGAGCTGACCATGACCACCAATGGCTCATTGCTGGAAGAATATGCAGAACATATTGCCAATCACGGTGTTCGCCGGATCAACGTCAGCATGGACACTCTGAATCCGGAAAGATTCCGGGAAATCACTCGCGGCGCAGATGTTGCTCAGGTCCTGCGAGGAATAGACGCGGCGAAAACCGCCGGAATCCAGGTCAAAATCAATATGGTGGGCCTGCGCGGATTCAATGAGACTGATCTGCTCCCCATGGCTGAATATTGCGCCAGGGAAGGCCATGATCTCACGGTCATCGAAACCATGCCGCTGGGTGACGTCGGCGCTGATCGCAAGCTGGAACATATTCCGGCAGAAGAGTTCATTGCGCCGCTGACGGACAATTTTGAGCTGGAGCCGTTAGAATACCGCAGTGCGGGACCGGCGCGCTATCATATCGTCAGGCCATTGGGATTGCGGCTCGGCACAATAACCCCCCTCAGTCAGAATTTCTGCGACGGATGCAATCGTCTGCGACTGACCACGGATGGCAAGATTTTTATGTGTCTGGGGCACAACGCTCATGTTGATTTACGCAGCGCAGTGCGCAATGAAGGCATTGAGGCTGTTGATCGGCTGCTTCAAAAAGCTTTGAAGCTCAAGCCGTTGAGACATGAATTTAACGCGCAACTCGACGGGTCCGCAGAGATTTTGGAGCGTCACATGAACGTTACGGGCGGATGAGCGACACCAAATGGGCACTGATCGTGTCCCCTACCCCGCAGGCGCAGGAAGCGGGCGAAAAACTGAAGCCGTTGATGGAATGGGTGTCTGTCGACGAAGCTGACAAAGCTGTAGTCCTTGGTGGCGATGGTTTCATGCTGCAAACGCTGCATCAGATGCTGAACCGGCGCAAGATCATGCCGGTTTATGGCATGAACCTCGGGACCGTTGGCTTCCTGATGAACAACTGGCATGAAGCAGATCTTGTCCAGCGGCTGGAAAAGGCGCGGGCATTCAAGGTCAAGCCGCTCAAAATGGAGGTGGAGACTATCTCCGGCGCCAGCTTTTCCCTGCCCGCGATCAATGAAGTCTCCCTGCTCCGCGAAACGCGCCAGACGGCGAAGCTGGAGATCGAAGTCAATGGCCGCATCATGATGGAAGAGCTCGTCTGTGACGGCGTGCTTATCGCCACTCCCGCCGGATCCACGGCGTACAACCTGTCCGCGAACGGTCCGATTCTGCCGTTAGCCTGCAACCTTCTCGCACTAACCCCGATCAGCCCATTCCGCCCGCGCCGCTGGAAAGGGGCGATATTGCCAGACAAAATGCAAATCGGAATCCGTGTGCTGAACGCCGAAAAACGCCCTGTCAGTGCCGTCGGCGACCAACAGGAAATCCGCGATGTCAGCCGAGTGACGGTGGCCATTGACCGCAATCAGGCGCTGACAATGCTGTTTGATCCTGAGCACGCATTGGACGACAGAATAGCCATGGAACAATTTGTCGTTTGATGGCTTGCAGGGCGTGAATGACGTTGCTATAGGCCCGCTGTTCGTCATCGAATGATGGTTGTTCCCCGATAGCTCAGCGGTAGAGCCCTCGACTGTTAATCGAGTTGTCGTAGGTTCGAATCCTACTCGGGGAGCCATTTTTTTGCCTGGTATTTGCCTCGCCCTTTCATGATTGCGAACTTTCAGCAGTTTGGTGCAGCAGCATATAGCGACCCGATTCTCACTTCTCTCGTCATGGTGCCGCGCTCCATTGAGTTTCCCTGCAGGTTGAGAATCAGCACTTTTTAACCGATTTCTGTCATTCAGGGCCTTTGATCCGCTACCACTTCAGGATGCAGCAACGACCTTGGCGCATAGAAACATCTTTCGAGCAGGCCTCGGCCTTTTGTTTTTCGGCATGGCTTACGCCATACTGAACCAGCATCTGCTGACTCAGTCGATCCTGTATCGTGCGGCGGCCAATGACTACAGCACGGCTATCGGATCGATATTTTCTTTCGGAATTCAGAGCCTTTTGTTGCTGGCAGCGGTAGTGGCTTTGCCCCGCCGGTGGTTCGTCGGGATGCTCATTGTCGTCACGATCTCCTCGGGCGTGAATGTTGTCTTCGGTCAGCTCGTCAATGACACGATCAATTTGCAAAAGACCGCGTGGCTGTTCACGGAGGCCCGTCAGGCAGGCAATGCTGCATCGGAATTCGCGGTTCCAACGATCATGGCGTTCTGCAAACTGGCAGTGGCTGTATCGCTTTTGATCGGCGCGCGAAAAGCCATGCATCAACCTGTTTCGGAATTTGTCCTGGCGCGCCTGCCTCGCCAGTTCGTTGCTCCGCTTCCGATACTTCTCATGGCTCTTGCCCCGTCACTGGTCTGGCCCGCAACGGGCTTTGGACCAGAAGCAGCCGAACGGAATGTCTACGGTCATCTTCTCAAAATTGCGACTGCAGCACCTCCGCCCGACAGAGCGAAGGTTGAGGTAGAACCTCAGAGAAATCTGGGAGTGCAGAAGATTGTCTGGCTTGTTGATGAAAGTATAACCCACGAGATTTTTGCGAAAATGGTCTTACCCGATATTGCGGAACCGGCCGTTCTGGAATTTGGCGAAATTGCCTCATTGGGCAACTGCAGCACACCTGCCGTGCTGGCTCTCCGATCCGGAGTCAACGTTCGGAAAATACATGAAAAAACAGATTTGCGAACAACAGCATCGATATGGGGTTATGCGCGAAAGGCGGGTTACGAAACCAGGTTGATTGACGGACAAGTCTCCGGACCGCCGCAAAATCTCCTGCTGGCGCCAGAGCGCGAGTTGATAGACGAATATCTGCCGATGAAGGATGGCTTGCAGACGGATGTGAAAATCGCGCGCCATGTAAATGAGATATTGAAATCAGATGGCAAAAATTTCATCCTTGCCCAGCTAAAGGGGGTCCACTTTCAGTATAGTGACCATTTCCCCAAAACCGATCCCGCTGCCAACGGTTCCATCATGGAACAGTACAGCAGAGCCGTAGCCTACTCAAAAGAGGATTTCTTTGCAGAGTTGTTCAAGGATGTCGATCGGTCAAAAGTTGCGATTTTCTACACATCTGATCACGGCCAGAATATCGGGCCAGGGCTCCTCCCGCACTGCAGTGTCGAACCCGCGAAAGCCGAGTTTTCGGTTCCGTTGCTCGCATTCCTGCCTCCCGGCACATTGCCGCGTTATGCGGGTGAAAAATCAATGAACCGCAGTGCAAGCCAGATTTTTCCAACGACCCTGCAATTGATGGGATATCCGGACGCTTATGCCCGGGAAAACTACGATAACGATCTGGCATCTTCTACCGTCCAGTATGTCTGGTTCGGACGCGGTATTGTCCCGGTTCACAAAGGCGGCACGATCGAACTTCACAAACCCGATGACTTCCCCGGCCGCTAACGCGTCATAACCCTGAATACGTGACCCTACCCGGCATTGATGACGGCGTAGACACTGCCAGCGGCGATCAGGATGGAGAAAACAAGTAGCATCGGATTGAAGCGGTTGGGAACGACCGTGTCCGGCGGAAAGTCCGCCTCTGGTCGCCTGCCACCGATCATCGGCCCGATCAGACGGTCCTTCAACCAGAAGCGGTAAGTCAGAATCGCGACAATGTGTAAAAGGATGAAAATGGAAAGCAGGTCGAAATTCAGTTCGTGAAAGTCCGCAAATTCCCGTCCCGTCTCAAAGGAGACCATTATTGCCAGCGGTCCGGACTCCAGCCCGTCCACATCCACCGTAAACAAGCCTGTACTTACCTGCAGACTGAGCATCAGCAAGATCGCGAACACGCTCAAAACACCCATCGGATTGTGACCGAAAACAGGCCTATGCGCTCCGGAGCGCAATTCACCGAGATAGTGCGGTATACCCGCAATGCGGCGCAGCATGGGCCAGAAGCGTGCGGTCCAGCTTCCTGCAATCCCCCAGATCAGGCGGAAGATTACCAGTCCCAGCATCGTCAATCCGCACCGGCGGTGCCAGTCCATATACCCCTCTTCGGCGGTCCACCAGAGGACAGGGATGAGCAGCACAATCGACCAGTGAAACAGACGAACCGGCCAGTCCCAAACAAGAACGGATCGGGTTTCAGCCGTCATCCGGCTTTAATCATCAAGGCGATATTTGTCATGGCAGGCCTTGCAGGTGCCACCAGTTTCCCGGAAAGCTGCACCAATCGCAGCTACGTCTCCCCCTTCGGCCGCTGAAACGAGCGCCACAGCCGCTTCCTGCATCGCGGTCACTTTTTCGAGGAAATCATCCTTTTCTTCCCAGATGATGGGCAGAGCATCTGTCTCCACGCCGGAATCGGGCCCGGTACCTTCCGGGAACCAGTCGGCCATGCCGGTTGCATTTTCAGGCACCGAAGCTGCTGCTGCCTGAATGGCCGCGATATCCGGGCTGTCGGATTTCAGCTGATCGGAAATGGTCTTGAAGGACTCGCCAATTTTCTCCAACTGCCCCTGTCGCACTTCAATCTGCTCTTTGACGGTCATGCCGTTCGGAAGTGCGGTCGCGCCGGCCTCTGCACCGTCTTCGGAAGCCGGTTCAGCCTCTCCGTCCTGTCCGCAAGCACTCAGTATGAGCAATCCGGCCATTGCGGCAATAGCTGGTGAAGATTTCCGAAGATTCATGCAAGCCTCCTATATAAGTAGAACATCCCGCATACTCGAATCGGCCAAAATTTCAAGGATTTCGGCGAAATTCACCGGTTGACGCAAGGTCCTCCAGTCAGGAGGCCGGAATGTTTTGCTTACCCTGTTTGCTGCCAGAAAATTCTCAACGCCACATACAGAACAAGAACAGCAGTTAACCGCTTGATCCATATTTCCGGCAAAGACTTGCTTGCAAGATGGCTGCCGATCTGGCCCCCGAGCAATACGGCGGCGAACAAAGGCCAGTAGGACAACAAGTCCCATCCCCCTTGCCCCCAACCAGATTTAGCCAATTGTCCGGTCAAGCCACTGATGGAATTCACAAGGATAAAAACACTGGCTGTTGCTGCAACACGCCTGCTGTTCGCCCAATTTGCCAGCAGCAATATGGGCGCCAGAAAAATGCCGCCACCAATGCCAACCATTCCCGAAAGAAAGCCGATCAAGGCTCCGGTGACTGGCAGAAACCAGAATGTTTGCGTCAGGCTGTTGGCTGTCGCTGACTTGGCTGTCCGCAACCAGGTTTCAGCCAGCAAGAGAGAACCGGCCAAAACCAGCGAACCGCCGAGCAGCAGTAGAAACAGGTTACGATCTATCTCGATCAATCCACCAAGCCAGGCTGCCGGGACGGATAATGCCAAAAGTGGCCAGATCCGTGTCCAGTTGATCAGATTGCGCAATTGAAACCGCAGCGTACCGCCGGTTACAACGATGATGTTACATGTCAAAGCGATGACCGGAATCAGGCGATAATCCAAACCGGACAAGGCGAGCAACGCGATATAGGTCGAGCCGCCTCCAAATCCGACGGCGGCGTAAAGCGCCGCCGCGACGAAGAACAGAAAGGCCAGACCGGAGAGGCTGATCGTCAAATCAGATCCTGCCTATCAGCCGCATCGCCGTTTCAGTTCCGTCCGTGACAATGCTTGTACTTGCGTCCCGATCCACAGGGGCATGGCGCATTCCGGCTGACCTTCTGACCATCGGGCATTTCACCGGCCGGATTGGCGAGCGGAGGAGACTGACGCGGTGGAAGCGTGGTTGAAACAGTGCCGAGGGTTCCGCCGTCAATGTCAGCACTATTGTCCTCGCCAGTCAGCGGATCGATATGCGTCGTCAGGAAATCAGGCAGTTCCGGCAATTCGGGAATCTCGATTTCTTCCTGGCGGTGGAACTGGCTCACCGCAATGGTTTTGGTCACGCCTTCGCGAATAACTTCTAGCATGCGTTCAAACAGTCCGAACGCCTCCTGCTTGTATTCATCGAGCGGTTTCTTTTGCGCATAGGCGCGAAGGAAAACGACCTGACGCAAGGCATCAAGTGTAGCCAGATGCTCCTTCCAGTGATGATCGAGAGACTCCAGCAAGATCGATTTTTCAATCTGCTTCCAGATATCGGGCTCGATCTCATTGACTTTTCGCTCGAAATCTTCGTCGGCCATTTCAGAGATCCGGGTCTCGATAATTTCGGGCTCCAGGGTTTCTTCTGTCATCCAGGAATCGAGATCCGGCTGCAAACCCAAAACCTCTTCAACCCGGGTCTTGAGCGCCGGGATATCCCACTGCTCCGGATAGCTCCCTGGAGGACAGGCGTCAGCTACCATCGCATTGACGGTTTCATGGCGCATGTCTTCAACCACATCGCCAACCGTTTCCGCATCCATGATTTCCGCGCGTTGTTCATAAATGACCTTGCGCTGGTCATTCATCACGTCATCATATTCGACGACCTGTTTCCGCGCTTCATAGTTGCGGGCCTCGACCTTTTTCTGGGCCGTTTCAATGGCCTTGGACAACCATTTGCCACCAATGGCTTCGCCATCCTCGAGATTCTTGTTCATCATCTTGGCGAACATGGTTTCGGTACCGAAAATGCGCAGAAGATCATCTTCGAGGCAGAGGTAAAAGCGGCTCAGACCAGGATCACCCTGACGGCCGGAACGCCCGCGGAGCTGATTGTCGATGCGGCGGCTTTCGTGCCGTTCCGTGCCCAGGACAAACAGGCCACCTGCGGCACGAACTTCCTCGCGCAATGCCCGGACTTCTTCCTCGATTTTGGCAATGGCCTTTTCCTTATCGGGACCATCTTCCATATCGCCCAATTCGTCTTCGATGCGAAAATCGATATTGCCGCCCAGCTGAATATCCGTGCCGCGGCCTGCCATGTTCGTGGCGATGGTCACGGCTCCGGGACTGCCGGCCTGAGCGACGATATGCGCTTCCTGCTCGTGGAAACGGGCATTCAGGACATTATGCTTGACTCCCTCCTTTTCGAGGAAGTCAGACAGCAATTCGGATTTTTCAATGGATACCGTACCGACCAGGACTGGTTGCCCTTTTTCAGCATGTTCCTTGATATTCTTGGCAATCGCCTTGAACTTGTCGATGGTGTTTTTGTAGAATTCGTCATTCTCGTCGATCCGCTGCACTGGTTTGTTGGTCGGGATGGTGACCACGTTCATTTTGTAGATTTCGAAAAATTCTGCCGCTTCTGTCTCGGCGGTACCGGTCATGCCGGACAACTTTGGATACATGCGGAAGTAGTTCTGGAAGGTAATCGACGCCATGGTCTGGTTTTCCGGCTCGATCTGCACGCCTTCCTTGGCTTCGACAGCCTGATGCAGGCCGTTGGACCAGCGTCGCCCATCCATCATCCGGCCGGTAAACTCGTCAATGATGACAACCTTGCCATCCTTGACTATGTAGTCCGTGTCACGCTTGCGCATGACGTTGGCCATCAGCGCCTGATTTAGATGGTGAACAACCTGTGTATTTTCGTAATCGTAGAGATTGTTGCCCTCAAGCAGCCCGGCTTCTTCCAGCAGGCGCTCGGCCTTTTCCGTACCTTCTTCGGAAAGCGAGATATTCCTTGATTTCTCGTCTTTTTCGTAATCTTCTTCATCCAGATGCTGAACCATTTCGTTCACGGAAATGTAAAGATCGGACTTGTCATCGGTTGGCCCGGAGATGATCAGCGGGGTCCGCGCTTCATCGATCAGAATCGAGTCCACTTCGTCGACAATCGCAAAATTGAAGGGCCGCTGGACCATTTGCGACCGGTCATGTTTCATATTGTCACGGAGATAGTCGAAACCGAACTCGTTGTTGGTGCCGTAGGTAATGTCCGCGGCATATGCTTCACGGCGCTCGGCTTCCGGCAGATTGGGCACAATCGTACCGACCTTCATGCCCAGGAAATTGTAAACCTGGCTCATCCATTCGCCATCGCGCCGGGCCAGATAGTCATTCACCGTAACAACATGGACGCCCTTGCCTTCGATCGCATTGAGATAGCAGGCCAGTGTTGCAACCAGCGTCTTGCCCTCACCGGTGCGCATTTCGGAAATTTCGCCCCGATGCAGCACGATCCCGCCGACCATCTGAACGTCATAATGCCGCTGACCCAGTGTCCGCTTCGCCGCTTCCCGCACAACCGCAAAGGCTTCGGGCAGAATGTCATCCAGCGTTTCGCCATTGGCAACCCGGTCACGGAAATAAGGGGTTTTGGCTTGCAAATCCTCATCACTGAGGGCTTCGATTTCCGGTTCAAATGCGTTGATCTGATCAACGATTTTCGTCATGGATTTGACGTAACGGTCATTGGATGACCCGAATAAGGATTTGGCTAAACCGCCGAGCATGTTGTTGTCCTGTATTTGCTGAGCTTCTCAAAGCGCCAGATCGACACTTTATGAAGCTTTTCCCTTTAGCACGCGATGTAGGGTTGACCGGGCAGATAGTCAATTGACGAACGCCAAAGATCGGCTATCGCTGGGCCATTATGAAGAAATCTCCTCTCGCCCCTTCCGCTCAGCCGGAAATGCCCGCTATTCCGGGTGTCATGTTGCGTATCGCCCGGGCGCAGTACAAGGATTGGGATCGCTGTGATCTCACCTATATCGAATTGGTCGAAGGGACGTCGGTGGCCGGCGTCCTGACACAGAGCAAATGTCCTTCGACAGAAGTTGAATGGTGCAAAACGTCGCTGTCCGTTGGGAAAGCGCGTGCTTTGGTCGTCAATGCCGGCAACGCCAATGCGTTCACGGGTGCCCGCGGTATGGCCGCCGTCGATTTGATTCTTGATCGGACCAGCACCCGCCTGGACTGCCCGACCAACGAGATTTTCGTGTCGTCTACCGGGGTTATCGGCGAACCATTGCCTCGGGACCGTGCAAAAGCCGGTCTTGATCAGGCCTTTGAAGCAGAAGCTTGTGACTGGGAGTCTGCGGCTTCCACGATCATGACCACCGATACTTTCCCCAAGATGGCCACCGTTAGTGCCGTTATCGGTGGGAAAACCGTCCACTTGAACGGAATAGTCAAGGGATCTGGAATGATTGCACCGGACATGGCCACCATGCTCGGATATATATTCACCGATGCCACTGTGAATGCTGACTTTCTGCAAGAAATGCTGAATGCCGCAACGGCCGATAGTTTTAACTGCATCACTGTCGACAGCGATACATCGACCAGCGACACGGTTCTTGCTTTTGCGACAGGGCTGTCGGATGCGCCTGCCATCGGAAGTTTTGACGATGACGGGGCCGATGCCTTTCAGGCGGCGCTTTCCGATCTTTGCTTGCAATTGGCGCACCTCGTTGTGCGGGATGGGGAAGGTGCCACCAAGTTTATCGAGATTGCGGTCACTGGGGCCGTTTCTGACGAAAGCGCCAAACGGGTTGCCATGTCGGTCGCGAATTCTCCATTGGTGAAGACTGCCATTGCAGGTGAAGATGCCAACTGGGGCCGGGTTGTCATGGCAGTCGGCAAGGCGGGAGAACCAGCAGATCGTGACAAACTGAAGATCGGTTTTGGCGGAATGACCGTTGCCAGCGATGGCGTCGTCGTGCCGGATTATGATGAGGCGCCCGTCGCCAAGCATCTGAAAGGCGAGGTAATTGATATTGCGGTAGACATTGGGCTAGGCGCTGGCAGAGCCACGGTCTGGACCTGCGATCTGACCCACGG
>JBCBZY010000332.1:0-3062 GCA_039815115.1 Pseudomonadota bacterium
AAGGTGACGGGTCATGTTGCCTGGGTGGCACAAGGCCGGTTCGGTGTTGCCTTTGACCATGCAATCGATCCAAAACTGGCCCGCAAGCCAGTTGGTCAGTCCAAGCTGGATCTCCCCCATTATCTGAGAAAGCAGGCTTCCAAGCAGCGCCCGCTTGCGCACGGTCAGCGCCCACGCTGAACTGTCTGCTGGTTTCAGCCTTTCAGAAGACTTGATTTCCCCTGCCCGCCAGGCCTAGGACGTTTAATCACGCGATTAAACGGAGCAGATCATGGCGGGACCTCTTGCAGGAATACATATAGTGGAATTTGCCGGCATTGGCCCCGGCCCCTTTTGCGGCATGATGCTCGCTGACCAGGGCGCAACTGTCACGGTCCTTCACCGTCCCGGCCGCCCGCCGGATTCCCGACTGGCCTTGTCCAGATCACGGAAGCTGGTCGAAGTTGATCTGAAATCACAGGAAGGTATTCAGCAGGCACGTGATATCGTGCGGGAAGCGGATGGCCTGATTGAAGGTTTTCGGCCGGGTGTAATGGAACGGCTGGGCCTCGGTCCGGATGTGCTGCTCGGTGACAATCCCGGTCTGGTCTACGGCCGGATGACCGGCTGGGGCCAATATGGTCCCCTGGCCCATGCCGCTGGCCATGATATCAACTATATCTCCATTTCCGGCGCGCTGCATGCTTTCGGACGTGCGGGTCAGAAACCGACGCCGCCAATCAATATGGTGGGCGACTTTGGCGGCGGCGGCATGATGCTGGCGCTGGGCATGGTGTCCGCTCTGCTCCATGCCAAGACTGGCGGCAAGGGTCAGGTTGTCGATTGCGCTATGACCGACGGATCTGCAGCGCTAATGGCGATGATTTTCGATTTCCAGAATATCGGCCAGTGGCGGGACGAACGCGGCGTCAATCTTCTCGATACCGGCGCGCATTTCTATGATTCTTACGAAACATCCGATGGCAAATATATTTCCATTGGCTCCATAGAACCCCAATTTTATGCCCAGTTGCGTGAGGTCGCCGGGCTTGCCGATGACAGCGAATTTGATGCCCAGATGAATCCGGCCATGTGGCCCGCACTGAAAGACAAGCTGACCGCCCTGTTCCGGTCCAAAACCCGGGACGAGTGGTGTGAGCTGATGGAGGGCACGGATATTTGTTTCGCCCCGGTATTGTCGCTGACGGAAGCGAAGGAACATCCCCATAATGTCGAACGGGAAGCCTTTGTTGATGTCGGGGGATTTCTGCAGCCGGCTCCGGCGCCGCGCTATTCCGCAACTGTGTCCGACAAGCCGGAGCCGCCTGCTTGAAGCCAGCCTATCGCGTGCGGATATTCTGCCCGATCTTCTTTCGGTAGCTCGGCCCGACGGGGAAGTCTTTCCCATCTTCCAACACGCACAGAACATGCCGGCCGGCGCGGCGAAATTCCCGGATGAGATCCTTGCGCACGATGGTCGATCGATGAATGCGCAAAAAATCCCCGACTGGCAGGCGGTCTTCGAGGGCATGCATGGATTCGTGGACAAGCCGCGACTGACCGGACGTCAAGCACAGGCGCATATAGTCTCGTTCCGCCAGAATATGCGAAATGTCCCGGCACAGGATCTGCACGGATCCGGTACCATCCTGCACCCATAGACAGGGCGGAGGTTGCTCGGGATCATCCAGCCTGCGGACGCGCAACCTCTCCCGGGCCCGCGCAATAGCCTCTTCCAGCTGGGCCTGTTTCACCGGTTTGAGCAAATAGTCCGCTGCATCGAGACGAAAAGCTTGCGCGGCGTAGCTGCTATGCGCAGTGGTGAAAACGATTTCCGGCACCTGACTTTCCGGCACCTCGTTTGAACGGATCAAATCTGCCGTTTCAAGGCCGGAAAGGCCCGGCATGTCGACATCCAGCAAAACCAGATCAGGCCTGTTCTCGCGAACCTTCTCGCATGCCTGCTCCCCCGAATCACACAGATCAATAATTGCGACGACATCGAGGCGCCGGCACAGCGCCTTCAGTCGATTTCGCGCCAGAGGTTCGTCATCAACCACCAGAACATGAACCGGACGGGCAGCGGAAATGTCTGCGGTTGCCGACATCAGTTGACCTGCAACGCGCGTGTTGCATCCGGAACAATGATGGTCGCGACCGCAAATCCCTCTGCATCGCGGCCGGTCTCCAGCGACGCCTCATGACCGTAAACTGCCTTGAGCCGCTCGCGAACATTGGCAAGCCCGGTCCCGGCTTGCCACTCCCCGGCATTGCGCCCTCCCGTGTTGCCATCATTTGCTACGCTCAGCCGGAGTCTGTCGCCGTCCTTCCGGGCAGAGATTTCAACTTTCACCGGACCGGCGGCGCGCGCGACTCCATGTTTGATAGCATTTTCCACCAGCGGCTGAATGATCAGCACCGGAATCTCCCAGTTCCGGACATTTTCGGCGATATCGCACACAAAAGTCAGCCGGTCGGGGAAACGCACTTTCTCGATTTCCAGATAGCGCGACTGTTGCTCAACCTCCCGCTCGACTGTTGTCATGCGCTGATTTCCCTCGTTCAGCACCACGCGCATGAAATCGGCCAGCCGTTCGACCAGTTGCTCGGCCTCCGGATTGCGGCGGTCGATGATCAGGCTGCTGACCGAGTTGAGCGCATTGAAAACGAAATGCGGATTCAGCTGAAAACGGAGCGCACGCAGCTCACTTTCCCTGTTCAACCGGTCGAGCAGTTGGCCTTTCTCTACTTCCTTTTGCGTTGCCCGGTCATGAGACCAGGCAAGATAGGCACAACCCCAGCTCACCAGAATCAGGAAATGCACAAATGTTGCCACCAAAAGGGTAGCACGAGATTCTGCAAATGCCTGAGAGGTACTCGGCGCAGCGGTTTGCGAGGAAAAAAAGGCTTGCTCGTCAACGATTGCCAACCCGAACCAGGAAATCAACAGCGCCAGAGCCAGCCCCGGAATGATCAACACCGTCAAACCGGTCGATATTCGCCCGCTGCCAAGAAAGCCAAGTACGCGGTACAATATCCAGGTGGTGACAAGCGCGAAGCCAGTCAGCAGCAGATATTGCACC
>JBCBZY010000388.1:0-1991 GCA_039815115.1 Pseudomonadota bacterium
ACTGCAAGATCTCACGCTGACCACGTTCCGCGATATCGTATTTAACGAACAATTCTATCACAAGCTGGGATACCAGACCCTGCATGCCGATGAACTGAGCCCGCGATTACAGGAGGTGCTCGAGCGGGAGGCCGAAGAAGGCCTGCCAGCCGACAAGCGCTGCGCAATGCGCAAGCGGCTTTGACAGCACGAAACCGCTGGCTCAGTTCCCGGCCGCAAACAGCTCCAGAAACTTGGCCGCGACAGGACTGTCTTCAATCGCTGCGCTGGTCAGTGGATTGCCCCACCAGAGATTTTCGTTGTTCGCCAGAACGATCAGCGACAGTCGCTTCTCCGGAACCTTGAGATAGATGGCCGAATAGCGCTCGGGCTCCCATCCCGAATGCCAGACCAGACGCTGGCCGTTCCAGTCCTGGACAAACCAGCCCCACCGATAATCCCCTTTTGCCGGAGGCGCCGGGCCCGTGGTGATCCGGTCCGTCCAGTCTGTCGGCAACAGATCGCCCCGGTCCAGCGCCATGTCGAACTGCGCAATGTGCCGCGCGCTTGCAATAATCCCTGCGGCAGCGCGCAGGTCATCGTCAGCGAATGACGCCTTTTCATCCGATCCGTCTTCGCGAACGGTAAAGGGAGGCGCGAGCAGGCGCAGCGCCGATCCGCCGTCCGGATCCTGCCAGCCCAGGGCAACATCCCGCATGCCCGCTGGAATCAGGATGTTGTCCCGCAGGATTTCCCGCAATTTTCGGCCGCCGGAAGCTTCAATAGCCCGGTCGATGCGGGCATAGGCCATGGGATTGTAAACGAACGGCCCGTCGGCAGCGCCATTTGCGCGCATGTTGAGAATCTCACCCAGTTGCGGTGCCGGATCGCACCGGACCGGCGCGATAGGCGTGCTGTCGCTGTCGACACCGCCACCACCGAACGGGATTCCCGAACCCGCGAACCAGGCGCAAAAGCCCGCCCAGCCTTCATGGGCCGAAAGCGGCAGTTCGAGCGACACACGACCGGCAAGCGATTCGCGCAAAATCGCGGTGGCGGCGATGGGTTTGGTCACGGAAGCTATGCTGAACGTCGTATCCACTGTCGCCGGTATATCGCCTTCGTCATCAGACGTACCAAAGGCCTGTTCCCAGCGGATTTCCCCGTCTTCGACAATGACCGCGGTGAGGGCACGAATGGATTTTTCCTTGCGAAAATCTGTAAGAAATCCGGCAAAAGTCTCAAATTGGTCGATAGTCTGCTCCTCCTCAGCATGGGCCGGACCAAAGGCGAACAGCAACAGAGCCACAAGAAGCAGATGAATGGGCCGTTTCGTTCCTTGCGACATAAATTTTCCCGATCATGACAACTGCCAGCATGTTGGCCAGGCACCAGCATTGCAGAGCGGTGACGATAGGCAAGAATTATCTCAAATCGGGGTGGAAATAGGCATCCGACTGTGCTTTAGCCGTCGCCAAGAGACTCACTTCCAACCCAATGAAAGGCTTCGCCTCTCTCTCATGAACATCCATGAATATCAGGGCAAGGAACTGCTTGCCAAACACGGCATTGCCGTCCCTGCCGGCCATGCCGCTCTCTCCGTAGAAGACGCCGTCGCCGCGGCCGAAAAACTGCCCGGACCGCTTTATGTGGTGAAGGCCCAGATCCATGCCGGTGGTCGCGGAAAAGGGAAGTTTTCGGAACTCGGGCCAGATGCCAAGGGCGGTGTGCGCCTCGCCCAGTCGGTTGAAGAAGTCCGCGCCAATGCGGAAGAGATGCTCGGCAACACGCTGGTCACCATCCAGACCGGTGATGCCGGCAAACAGGTCAACCGGCTCTATGTCACCGATGGCGTGGATATCGAGAAGGAATTTTATCTTTCCATGCTGGTCGACCGCGCCTCTGGCCGTGTCGCGATGGTCGTGTCGACTGAAGGCGGCATGGACATTGAGGAAGTCGCGCACAGCACACCGGAGAAAATCCGCACGATCACCATCGATCCGGCCCAGGGC
>JBCBZY010000221.1:0-4904 GCA_039815115.1 Pseudomonadota bacterium
CTATCCCGGTGTGCAGTTCAGCCAGTTCATGGGCGCTGAAATGCTGGTGAAAAAGCACGGCTTTGACCGGTCCGATCTCGACCAGTTCGCGCTGGAAAGCCATCAGAAGGCGATTGCCGCGACAGAATCAGGCGCCTTTGCCAACGAGATTGTCGCCGTGAAAGTGGAAACGCCCGAGGGCGAGGAAATGCATAAGGTCGACGAAGGCATCCGCTTTGACGCTTCGATGGAAAGCATTGGCGGTGTGAAAGTCCTGCAGGAAGGCGGCGCGATTACGGCGGCCAATGCCAGCCAGATCTGTGATGGATCCAGTGCTGTACTGGTCTGTTCGGAACAGGCTCTGAAAGATCACGGCCTGACGCCGCGCGCCAAGATCCTCAACCTGACGGTGACTGCTGGTGATCCGGTAATCATGCTGGAAGAACCGCTTTTTGCCACCGACCGCGCTCTCGAACGGGCGGGCATGAAGATTGACGATATCGACATGTATGAGGTCAACGAGGCCTTTGCGCCGGTACCACTGGCGTGGCTCAAGCATACCGGTGCCGATCGCAGCAAGATCAACGTGCATGGCGGGGCCATCGCCCTCGGTCACCCGCTCGGCGCTTCCGGCACCAAGCTGATGGCAACCTTGCTCAACGCGATGGAGCAGAAAGGCGCGAAGACCGGCCTGCAGACCATGTGCGAAGGCGGCGGGCAGGCCAATGTCACGATTATCGAACGTTTGAACTGACCATGTGCCCCGGCGCAGGCCGGGGTCCAGAACTTTAACAATTTGGGCGTGTGCCGTGATCTTTCGGGATTCCGGCCTGCGCCGGAACACAAAGGGCAAAATATGGAACTCAATGAAAATACTTCCGCCGTCATCACCGGCGGTGCCTCTGGCCTCGGCGCGGCGACCGCGAAACGCCTTGCTGAAAAAGGCGTCAAGGTCGCGCTGTTTGATCTCAACGAGGAAAAGGGCGAAGCGCTCGCTTCCGAACTGGGCGGCATCTTCTGCAAGGTCAATGTCACAGAAGACGAAAGTGTCGACGCCGGGTTTGAAAAGGCCCGTGCCGCCATTGGTCAGGAGCGTATCCTGGTGAACTGCGCTGGTATCGGCAACGCGATCAAAACTGCCAGCCGGTCCAAGGAAGACGGCTCGATCAAGCATTTTCCGATGGATGCGTTCAATTTTGTCATCCAGGTCAATCTGGTCGGCACTTTCCGCTGTATCGCCAAATCGGCGGCCGGCATGCTGACGCTGGACCCGCTCGCCGACGGCGATCGCGGGGCCATGGTCAATACGGCCTCGGTGGCGGCAGAAGATGGCCAGATCGGTCAGGCTGCCTATTCCGCGTCCAAGGGCGGCGTGGTTGGCATGACGCTGCCGATCGCCCGGGACCTGTCGCGCGAAGGCATTCGGGTCAACACGATCCTGCCAGGCATTTTTGACACGCCGCTGCTGGCTGGTGCACCGCAAAATGTTCGCGATGCGCTGGGCGCGATGGTGCCACATCCGCCTCGTCTGGGTGTGCCGGACGAATATGCGAAGCTGGCGATGTGCATGATCGAAACCGGTTATTTCAATGGCGAGGATGTCCGGCTCGACGGCGGTATCCGAATGGCGCCGCGGTAGTGTTTAAGCCCCTCTTCTTCAGAGGAGGGGTTTGGGGTGGTGGCGATGCGTTAGCATCGCTTGTGCCAGCGAATTTCGCGCTTGCTGCGGCCCCACCCCGCTGCGACTAAACGCCTTCGCTTATGCTCAGGCACCAAGTCTCACTGCCCCTCCCCTGAAGGGGAGGGGGGAAGGAACGAGATGACCGACTACACCCAGATCCTCTATGAAGTCGCCGACAATATTGCGACGATCACGATCAACCGCCCGGAAAAGATGAACGCCTTCACCAATGTCATGCTGAAGGAAATGATCGATGCCTTTGACCGGATAGATGCCGATGATGATGTTCGCGCGGTGGTGGTCACCGGATCGGGGGGGCGCGCCTTTTGCGCCGGTGCCGATCTGACACCGGAAGGCGGCGGCAAGCCCTTTGCCAGTGAGGACCCGGTCGAAGATTATTCCGACCCGCGCGTACGCGATGGCGGCGGCAAGCTGACGCTCCGGATTTTCCAGTGTCTCAAACCGGTAATTGCAGCGGTCAATGGCGTGGCTGTCGGCGTTGGTGCAACGATGCAGCTGCCGATGGATATTCGTCTGGCAGCCGACAGCGCGCGCTTTGGATTTGTATTCGCCCGGCGGGGCATTGCGCCCGATGCCGCGGCGAGCTGGTTCCTGCCGAATGTCGTCGGGCGCCCGCAGGCGCTGGAATGGTGCATGACCGGGCGAGTCTTTGATGCGCAGGAAGCACTCAAGGGTGGCCTGGTCCGCTCGCTCCACAAACCGGAAGAGCTGCTCGATGCGGCCTATGCCATTGCCCGCGAGATTGCCGAGAATACGGCGCCGGTTTCCATCGCTCTCACTCGCCAGATGCTCTGGCAATTGCCGCAAGGCGGACATCCGATGGATACCCACCGGGTCGACAGCCGGCTGATCTATAACCGGGCGAAATCGGCTGATGCGGCCGAAGGCGTGGCCAGTTTTCTGGAGAAACGCCCACCGCAATATCCCGACAAAGTGTCGTCCGACATGCCGGATACCTTCCCTTGGTGGGACGAACCTGTTTATAAGTAACTTATGTTACGTGGGGGAATAGAATGAGTGTCGAAAAACTGGCGACCAAGGCGAATGAGGAAGGCGCGCGTGAAAAGCTGATCGAGACGGCCAGCCAGATCATGCGCGAAGGCGACACGATCGACATCTCCTTCAGCGAGCTGTCGGTGCGGTCGGGCCTCAACAGCGCGCTGGTCAAATATTATTTCGGCAACAAGGATGGCCTGCTCGAAGCGATTCTCGAACGCGACATGACCAAGATTGTCGAGGATGTCGGCCTGCTGATCAAGAAGGACATGCCACCCGAAGACAAGCTACGCCACCATATCGGTGCGGTCATCGATACCTATTATGAATTTCCCTATATCCACCGGCTGACCATGCGGCTGATCCGTGACCTGCCGCCGGAAGGCGCGCGCGAGATTGCCGACAAATATCTCAAACCCCTTTCCGAAGCTTATAATATTTTTGTGGGCGAAGGCATCAAGTCGGGTGTGTTTCGAGATCTCGATCCCGATCTTTTCTATTCTGCCGTGACCGGAGCCGCCGACCGGTTTTTCACCGGCAAGCTGGTCTGGAAATATTGCTATGGCCGCACCGATTTCGACGAACGCATGCGCGATGCCTATCGGGACCAGACTGTGAACCTGGTGATGGCGGGAATATTGGCGAAATAGACCGCTCAAGGGGATGAAGATGTACAAACTGGCCGGATATGCCGCCGCGATCATGACATTGACAGCGAGCCAGATAGTTCTTGCTCATGGCATGGAAGACCAGCATTCCGGAGCCAAACCAGGGGTGCAGGTCACGCCAATGGACCAGATGCTGCAAATGTTCGGCTGGGACTTCGAGAAAACCGAAATCAGGACCGAGAAACTGGCTGACGGCTTTTATGTCCTGTTTGGATTGGGCGGCAATATCGCGGTGTCGGTGGGCGAGGATGGCACGCTGATCGTCGATGACCAGTTCCCGCAACTGATGCCAAAGATCAAGGCAGCACTGGCTGAACTTGGCAGCGATAAGGTGGATTTCGTGATCAACACCCATTGGCATTTTGATCATGCCGACGGCAATCTGACGCTGGGCAAGGAAGGCAGCTGGATCGTCTCGCAATCGAACAGCCGAGAAAAAATGCTGAATGACCATGTCATCAATTTCGGACCATTTGCGACCGAGCAAAAGGCCTATCCCGAACATGCTCTGTCCGACATCACCTTTGACAGCAGCATGCAGTTCCACATTAATGACCAGAAGATTGACCTGATCCATGTCGGCCCGGCCCATACGACTGGTGACACGGCCGTAATCTTCCGCGGTGTTAATGCGGTGCATATGGGGGATGTGTTCAACAATGCGGGCTATCCGTTCATCGATGCCGACAATGGCGGGGATATTGATGGCATGATCGCCTTTTGCCAGGCGGTGCATGATGCGATTGACGACAAGACAAAGGTGGTACCTGGTCATGGTCCGGTTACTACCCGGGCGAAACTGGCCCGCTATATCGAGGTACTGACGATTGTCCGCGGCAGGGTGCAGGCGCTGATTGACGAAGGCAAAAGCCTGGAAGACATCGTCGCGGCCAAACCGACCGCGGATTTTGACGAGGAATTCAAGGCGAATGCATTCATGGTGCCGAGCTTCCTAAGCCGGGTCCACGCCAGCCTGACGCGGGATTAAGTGGCGACCACCAGCCGATAGCCGATATCGAGCGGGTTCCGTTGCATCAGACTGTCATGGCTGTCGCGCCTTTTCGGACTATTGCTTTCCGTTGCGTTTTTTTGCCTCGTTTCTCAACAGCAAAAGTACGATGCCTGTGGTGCAACCGATTGTGAACGGAAAAAGTATGGGTCGTGGCAAGCCCGTCAAATACCAGACGAGCACTGCTATGACAGCAACGCCAATGCCCACGATTACAGGGATCACAAATAGTGATTTTACCCCAAAGTTGCCGATCATTATTTGGAGTCCTCCAAAATGAGCCTCCACCCCATCGCCTGAAACAAGCAGTAACAACGAACTAACTCTGGTCAAACCTGATCGGAACCGATGGCCCAAACTGTCAATCAAGCCGCCACAATATCACGCTATTCAAAACATGCCCATGCTAAGTATATGGTGTGATTTGACCGATATCTATAAGTGTAATGGAAAGGCGGAAACCATCCGTGACTATCAGCAATAGCAAACCGGCTTTGATGTATTTGCTGCTGACCGTTATGGCGTGCTCTGACGCCGGGCATAATCGGGC
>JBCBZY010000136.1:0-7318 GCA_039815115.1 Pseudomonadota bacterium
CATTGGCTCCGTGATGGGCCTGCTGCTTCCCGGCATGTTGCGCCAGGATCGCGCCTCTGGAACACAAGAGTTGCACGGACCAGAGGGCTCAACCGGCAAAGAGGCGGTTGCAGGCAAAGTCTGCGGCTTGTTCCTCGTGCTCTGGTTCGTCCTCACCGCGCTGGCGGCCGCCGTCGACTCGTCCTGGATCGGGCTCTACGAACGGTTGACCGGTGCCGTTTACCTAGGCTGGTTCTGGACGCTGGCGCTAGCGCTCAGGAGCCTGAGCAAAGCGCCGCCTTGAGGGCCGAGTTGGCAGGAGCTGCAGGCGGTCAGCCGACGGGGAGAAGCACACCCAACAGATAGATTCCCGCAACAATGAGCGCGCCGCCGAACAGTAGCGCACCGGTACCTACGGCGAGCGTCTTCTCGGGTTGATCAAGGAACATATGCGGTCTCCTGTTGATGAGGACTCGCTTGAGACACCGGTTTAGGTGCTGGCGAGTTCACACCATAAGACCGCATGGGCGAACTCAGCGCAGTTCGTTGATTCGCGGATCGGAACTGAGGAAACCCCTTATTGCCCTCCGGCAGCAGCGCGTGCTTCGGCTGCGGCAACGCGCTGGCAGCGGGCGACCATGAGTTCGTCAATCAGCGCGACCTGCTCCGGCAGCACCGGACCGCGGCGACGTTCCGGCGTCTCGGCAATGCGAAGGTGTGCGGGCTTTCGAAGCCGGTAGCGGGGCCAGGGCGCCGCACCCTTCGCGCTCGGCTTGCCGGTTTTCGCAAAGCTCACCCAGTAGTCGGAGAGCGTCGCGCCCAGGGCCCGCTCTGCCGAAGTTGCCGGTGCCCCGTTGAACGTTTGCTCAGCGTTGTCGAAGACGTAGCGAATCTCTGCGGCGTGGTAGGCCCCAAGGCGACCCCCGAGCGGCGCTGGCGGTACAAAGGTGAAGTAGTACTGGTATACCCGGTCGCCATGCTTTGCGGCCGCTTCCGCCCACTGGCTCATGTTCCAGGTAAAACGCAGATCCCGAAACATGTCGTAGGCGGCGCCGGCCCAGTCGTCTTCGAAGCCGTACAGCTGCATGGCTCGCTGCGTCAGCGGGCCAGAAACCCGCCGGAACAGTTGCGAGGAGGCAGTCGCGCTCTTCGGCGGCGGCATCAGGTTCGTCCCCTCATCGGCGTTTGAGCCGACAATCAGATCGACCGCGGTGTGCTCGCCGCGTTCGAAGATGCGAGCGATCTGATCGGGAAACAGGTCACCGTCGACATTGGCACCGGCGAAACGGGGCTCGGGAAAGGCGTCGAAGGCCGACTGGATCTTTGCCGCCGGCAGCGCGCGCAGTTCGTTCAGCGTGCTCGCGCTGAGGCTCTGCGCCAATCGCTCGCCGAGCGTCTCTGCGGCCGGTAAGCCGGGCGCATCTTGCGAGAGCCTTGGCATCGGCGCGAAGCTGGCGCCGCTCTGGCCGATCGCGCGCCGGAACAGACCACGGGCCTTTGGCGTTGCGGTCAGGTAGTTGACGCTCCAGGAGCCTGCGGACTCTCCGAAGATCGTGACCCGATCCGGATCGCCACCGAAGGCCGCGATGTTCGCCTGCACCCATTCGAGCGCTGCGATCTGATCGAGCACGCCGTAGTTGCCGCTGCTTGCGATACCGTTGAGTCGCTTGTTTTCTTCGCCCAGTGCCGGGTGCGCCAGATAGCCAAAAGCGCCGAAAAAATGGGCCTGACTGAAGAAGAAACCGATGCCTATGCCAAAGCGGTTGTCCAGGCCGATTTCGAGGAAGCCGGTGACGAGGACGTTATCCGCAAGCTGCTTGGCGATCTGACTTCTGCAGATGTTGATATCGATGATGCCGGCATTCGCACCGCTCTGGCTGACAAAATGGTCGAGGCCCGGCGCCAGTTCATCGAAGAAGCTGAATAGGAACAGTCGCGATGCCGATGGCAAGTGCAGATATTGAAGCCATGATCCGCGAGGCGTTCCCGGACGCGGTCGTGGAGATCCAGGATTTGGCAGGTGACGGCGATCACTACGCGGCCAAAGTCCTGTCTTCCGCTTTTGAAGGCATGAGCCGTGTGAATCAGCAACGTGCGGTCTATGCTGCACTAAAAGGAAAAATGGGTGGGGAATTGCATGCGCTGCAGCTGACCACCGGTGTTCCTTCCAAGGAGAATTAGAATGACAGATGCTACCCACGCAAAAATCGATACGATGGTGACATCCAGTGATGTTGTCCTTTTCATGAAGGGCACGCCCCTGTTCCCGCAATGCGGATTTTCGAGCAAGGCGGTTGCGATCCTCGAACATCTTGGTGTTGGCTTTGAATCCGTCGACGTCCTTCAGGACATGGAAGTGCGTCAGGGGATCAAGGAATTCTCTGACTGGCCAACGATTCCGCAGCTTTATGTCAAAGGCGAATTTATCGGTGGTTCGGACATCATGATGGAGATGTACGAAGCTGGTGAACTGGGCGAGCTGATGGCAGAAAAGAAAGTCGCGCCTGCCAGCTGAACCTGCCGCGAGCGCATCGGTCACACGCAGACAAACCAGCAGAATCGGCAAACCCGAATCAAGAGCGGCCCGGATTAGGAGTTCCGAGCCGCTTTGATTTGGGTAAGGTTCGTCAGTAATTTCAATGAGGGGGGACAACGGAGACCAGTTCGCTGTCCCCCTCATTCGTGTTTCGTGGGTGTGAAACAATAGGAACGCCCATATCTATGCATTGACCGTGCCAGTTTTGCTGCCTTGCAATTTTTCAGACATTTAGATGGTTACGGGCCTGTTAACCTGTACAGGCATGTAAAATAAATCGACATTGCCTTTCTGGCCCAGAGAGATTTCCCGGGCAATCGGTCATCAAAATGTAAAATCCATTGTTTACATAAGTAGTCGTTTAATATACTATTGTAGTCGAATAGCAATCAGTTGGGTATCGAACTGGCTTGGGAATTGGGGAGTAAATCATGGTCGAGCGCATCAGTGATGCAGAACATGAAATCATGGAAGTTCTCTGGACACAGTCGCCGCTGACCGCGACTGAAGTTGCAGATCATGTGATGGAATCAAAGGGCTGGTCTCTCCAGACCGTCAAGACTCTGCTGTCCCGTCTTGCGGCCAAGGCAGTGGTTGGCACTCAGCGCGATGGCCGCAGATTTCTCTATACACCGCTGGTTGAACGCGATGCCTATCTGGCACGCGTGTCGCGGAAATTTGTCGATCGCCTGTTTGGCGGCAAGGTGACGCCGCTTGTCGCGCATCTCGCCGAAGCTGATGAGCTGAGCGATGAGGATATCCGGGAAATTGAAGAGCTTTTGAGGGAGTTGAAAGCATGAGCAGCGAGATATTCGGGGACGGAATTCTGGCCATCTGGACCCTCGATACGATGGTTTCAATGACGCTGCTGATGGCGCTGGTCCTGTTGCTTCGCCGCCCGGTCGGCCACTTCTTTGGCCCGCACATTGCCTATCTTCTGTGGATTCTGCCGCTGGCGCGCCTGTTCATGCCAACACTGACAGTGACCGCGCCGCCACCGACGCCTGCGGAACCTGTCGCCTCTGCCGTCATCGGTTCGGAACTGGTGCAATCTTCGGCCGCCCAGCAAGTGGCTGTCAGCGCCTTTGCCTCTGTTGACTGGCTGATGGTCGCCGTGATCATCTGGCTGGGGGGCGCAGGCCTTTTGTTTCTCAGCAAACTGGCGGGTTATTTTCAGTTCCGGGAAGACATATTGGCTGACGGAGAGCTGGTCGGCAGGCACGGAAATATCAGAATTCTCGAAACGGCGGCCGTCAATGGACCTCTCGCTTTTGGTCTGTTCGATAAATATATCGCCGTTCCCGCTAATTTTTTCCGCAATTATGCTCCGAAAGAGCGCGAACTGGCGCTGGATCACGAGATTGCACATCACGAGTCCGGTGACCTCGCTGCCAATTTCATCGGCTTGCTGATCCTTTCTCTCCACTGGTTCAATCCTGTCGCCTGGTTTGCCTGGATTGCCTTCCGCCAGGATCAGGAAACCGCCTGCGATGCCCGGATCCTCAAGCAGAGCGGTCGGTCGTTGCGCGCGGTATATGGGCGGACAATTGCCAAGTCTGCGTCTGGTCACAAGCTGGGACTTGCCAGTCCGCTCAATCAGAAAAACAAGATCAAGGACCGGCTGAAAATGCTCGGTCAATCCGAAAAGTCCGGGTTCCGCAAGAAACTGGGCATGTTAATGGTCGGTGCTTCCACCTTTGCGGCGCTCCCTTTGACGGCAACGGTGGTATATGCCGAAGCAGATATTGAAGAAGCCGATTTTGTGGAAGCGGTGATTGCCGACGATGCCCATGCCGACGATGCCCATGCCAACGATGCCCAAGCCGGAGAAGATCATGGCGATGTCCAGGTCCGAACCGCTGGCACCACGGTAGATGTTGGTGACAAGGGCGTGCTGGTGACCGAGAAAACCACGGACGGCTATAAATATACTATCAGCAACAAGCGCGGAACTTTTGAATTTGAGTCGAATCGCAAACTGAAACGGAGCCAAATCGACGAAAAGCTGACACGGATGGTTCCATCGTACAAGAAGTCCAGCCTTTCGGTGCCACCAGCTCCGCCAGTACCTGCAGTTCCACCCGTGCCGGCACCGTTTGTCGACAAGGATGAGGTTGTGAATATCACGATGCTGAACGGGTCGACCGACTTCGCCCGCGACAAGCAATTTGTTTACAAGATCAAGCATGACGGGCGGACGATCGTCCTGCGCACCAACCAGAAACTGAGCAAGGAAAAAGCCCGGGAAATGGTCGTCGAGGCAGAGCAGTCGCGCCGCGAGGCTGACGCAGAATTGCACGAGCACAAAAAGGAAATGAAAGAGCGCAATCGCGAGATGCGCGAGCATCAGCAAATGGTTCGCATCGAATTGCGGCAGGCTGAACGCGAACGGCAGCAGGCGCTGCGCGAAGCGGCCCGCGAAATGCGCGAAGCACAGCGGGAGGCCAGAACTGCGGCGAGAGAAGCAGAGCGCGAGGCGCGGGAAGCGTTGCGTGAAGCTCTCGAAGAAGCACGCGAGCGCGACAGCGAGGCCTCACAGACGTCGCGCAAGACCGCCCGTCAGACCAGCAGGGTCTGGAGCATTGCCAATCAGGTTGTGGAAATCTCCTACGCCCCGCGGCTGCCCGTCAAACCGAAATCTGTCAAAGTGGATATTGACTGCCAGGCGATGAACAAGAAAATCGCTTTTGCCGGCAAGCGGGGAGATATTGAGAGCCAGGCATGGGCTGTGGTGGCTGGATGCGGCACCTTGAAGACCAAGGTCGATGAAAAGAAAATGATTAAGCTGACCCTGCAAACGCTGAAACAGCGCCGGGATGCGGCAGCCAAATCCTGCAACAATCCGGATGCAGATTTGCGTCGCAAGATTCGCAACTATGATCGCGAGATCAAGGAGCTGGAAGCCGGATTGAAAACGATCTGAACCTGTTGTTTGGGCTGTGGCCCCGGCGAACGGTTTTCCTTCAGAATCTGATTTTGGCTTGTTTTACCAGCTGAATATGCGACATCCCCCGGATGGAAGAGAAATTCGATCCCGCCAGTTTCCCGACCGGCCTAGCTGAACAGCTGGAACCGCTGGTGGTCCGGGTGCTGGCCGGTAATCCGAGCCCCTATACCTATACCGGAACCCAGACCTATGTTGTCGGGAACCGGACCGATCGCGCGGTCATCGATCCCGGTCCGGCCCTCGGCGCGCATATTGACGCAATCATGGAAGCCGTGGGTGACGCGAAAATCGCGGCGATCATGTGCACCCACACCCACCGCGATCACAGTCCTGCGGCGGCTCCGCTCGCGGAACGAACCGGAGCACCGATAATCGGCTGCGCGGCTCTGGTGCTGGAAGATGACGGACCGCGCGCGGATGAAGCATTTGATCAAAGCTACAGTCCTGACCGGGTTCTGGTGGACGGGGAAACCTTGTCGGGAGACGGCTGGACCATCGAAGCGGTAGCTACGCCCGGACATACGTCCAATCATCTGTGCCTGGCGGTACAGGAATCCGGTGCCATGTTTACAGGAGATCATGTCATGGCCTGGTCGACCAGCGTAATTTCGCCGCCGGACGGCGACATGGCCGACTATATGGCCAGCCTCCAGAAAATCTATGACCGGGACGACAGGGTCTATTATCCGGCGCATGGCAAGCCGGTGGACAAGCCCCGGCAGCTGGTGCGCGGCATGATGGGTCACCGCAAACAGCGAGAGCGCCAGATTCTGAATATTCTCGAGGAGCGGGAAGCGGCGATACCGGACATGGTCGAGAAAATGTACAAGGGCCTCGACCCGCGTCTCTTTGGAGCGGCTGGGCGGTCAGTCTTGGCGCATCTTCTGGACCTCCAGAACCGGAAGGTCGTTCGCGAGAATGATGAGATCTGGGCACTGGTTTCGTGAACCGGGCCGGCAGCTTCACCCTGGTCTTGGTGGCTCTGGCAGTCGCTGGTCTCGCTTGGTTCCTGTGGCCGCGAGATGCCGGGCCGGAGACAGAAAACCCTGTCGCAACCGATACGGAAGCCGCGGCCTTCTCCCTGCCGGAACCGGTGACCAACAATGCAACTGCTCTTGCTTCCGGCCTAGACGGCCCGACGCTGTACAGCTTTAACGGTCTGAAGGCAGGCAAGAGCTGGCAGGACACCAGCAATGCTGCCTTTGCCTGTGTCATTGCCCGGACCACTTGCGAAACCCTTGACCCGGTTCCGGTTGAACAGGGACGCCTTGCCAGTGCGGCAGTCACTGTTGGCGGGAAAATCTATCTCTTCGGTGGCTATACGGTTGCGGAAAACGGGGATGAACTGTCGACACCGGAGGTCTTCGCCTTTGACCCCGCAGACCGGAGTTATGTCCGGCTTGCCGACATGCCCACACCGGTCGATGACATGGTCGTTCTGCCTTATCAGGATCGCTATATCTATCTCGTGTCCGGATGGCATGATCAGGGCAATGTCAGCCTCGTCCAGCTCTATGACACGCAAGGCGACAGCTGGTCCGAAGCCACCACCTTTCCGGGACTGGCTGTGTTTGGGCATGCTGGCGGGCTGGTCGGCAACAGCATGATCATCACGGATGGCGTGGCGGTGGCTGGCCTGGTGGACGGCAAGCGCAAATTTGTTGCCGCCCCCTTTACCTGGCGCGGGGACATTGATCCCGGTGATCCCGCGCGGATTTCCTGGCGTCCGGTCGATCCGATGCCGGGCGGACCGCTCTACCGGATGGCGGCAGTCGGCGACGAGCAGAGGGAGCAGGTGGTTTTCGCCGGAGGGGGCGACAATCCCTATAATTACAACGGTATCGGCTATGATGGCG
>JBCBZY010000156.1:0-6487 GCA_039815115.1 Pseudomonadota bacterium
CTCCGCCACCACCACCACCTCCACCTCCGCCACCACCTCCGCCACCACCACCGGCTCCGGTATGTGCGCCTGGACCTTACATTGTGTTCTTTGACTGGGATCAGTCAGATATCACGCCAGAAGCCGCTACGGTTCTGGATAATGCGGTCACGGCTTATGGTGATTGTGGTTCGGCTCAGGTCATGCTGGCTGGTCATGCTGACAAATCTGGTTCTGCCAGCTATAATGTCGGCCTGTCTCAGCGTCGCAACGAAGCAGTTCGGGCTTATCTCGAATCTCGCGGAATTGGTGGCGGTGCGATCAGCAGCGAAGCCTTCGGTGAATCGCGTCCGCGCGTTGAAACTGCTGATGGTGTGCGCGAGCCGCAGAACCGTCGTGTGGAAGTTATGTACGGACCCGGTTCCGGTAACTAATCTGCCACAACATAAAAATTCAGGGCTGGTCTTCGGACCGGCCCTTTTTTTGTCCGCTCTTTGTTTTCAGGGCGCATAAAAGACAGGCAACCAACAAAAAGAGCGGGGATACAGCTCAATTCCGGCGCGGAGAGATCCGGCACGCGGGGCGTTCAGTTTGTCTGGACTAGTTGAGTAAAGCTTCGAACAACGCTCGGCCGTCGGTTCCGCCATGCCTCGCATCAACCGCTCGCTCGGGGTGCGGCATCATGCCCAGGATATTGCCTTCGGCATTGGTGATACCGGCGATGTTTCTCGCCGATCCGTTGATATTCTCGGCATAGCGAAAAACCACGCGCTCTTCGTCTTCCAGCCGGTTCAGTTCATCTTCGCCAGCAAAATAATTGCCGTCATGATGGGCGACCGGAATAGAAATCTGGTTGTCAGAAGCATAGTTGCTGGTGAAACGCGTCCGATTGGGCGCGACCAGCAGCGGCGCATCTTTGCAGACAAAATTGATCTGGCTGTTGCGCATCAATGCTCCAGGCAACAGGCCGATTTCGGTCAGAATCTGAAAACCGTTGCAAACGCCGAGAACAGGCACGCCCCGCTTCGCCGCATCCTGAACTGACCGGACGATATTTGACCGGGCAGCCATGGCTCCCGACCGCAAATAGTCTCCGTAAGAAAAGCCTCCGGGGATAGCGATCACATCCAGACCGTCCGGCAGACTGGATTCCCCATGCCAGACCATCTGCGGCTTCGTTCCTGAAATCTTCTCCAGCGCAACCGCCATGTCGCGGTCGCAATTTGATCCGGGAAAGACGATAACTGCCGATTGCATCAGGCTGTTTCCTGTGCCGTGGCGTCGGCCACTTTTTCGATCGCATAGTTCTCGATCACCGTATTGGCCAGAAGCTTTTCGCACATCGCCTCAATATCGCTGTCGGATATGTCATCATCGACGGTCAGTTCGATCAGCTTTCCCGCGCGCACATCTTTCACACCCTTGAATTCAAGGCTTTCCAGCGCGTGGTGAATGGCTTTGCCCTGCGGGTCCAGAACACCATTTTTCAACGTCACAAAAATTTTCAGTTTCATGGATCTCGCTTCGCCAATGACCGCTATGGATGTCCATCCCTATAACGTTGTCGTCAAATGGAGCAAGGGGTCAGTCGGCTTCTGCGAGATAATCGCGGAAACCTAGTGGTTGAGCATTCAGAAAAATCTGGCGAGTTTGAAATTCACCCGGTGCCGGCTCATCCGGTAGAGCTCGTAATTGCTGTCCAGCCGGGTGTAATTATAGTCGACAGATGGCGAGAAGCCGAGAAATTTGACTTTTCTGCTGCCGATATAAGCGCGTCCGAACAGGCGCCAGTCCTTGCGCTTGTCGAAGGAATAGAGTGTGATGGCTTCATCGAAGTTGGAGCGGCTTATGCTCCCGGAAACGCCGGCATTCAGGCCGAATGGCATTTCACCACCGATGCCCAGATTTGTCCCATAGCTGGTGTTTGAATGCCCGTCGGAATTCAACAGATCACGGCGGACAAAAATACTTGCCGATGCGATGAGTGATTTGCCGATCAAATGCTCATAGGTCGCGTTGGCTCCAAGTTGCCAGCCGCTGAAATCGTCACTGAACTTCGATTCTGTCCGTCTTCCATCGAGCTCTATACCAAGGCGTTGACCCCGACTGAGTGCGGTTTGAAAGCCAATTCGACCACCATAGTCGCGGGTAGCCAATTGCCCGCCATACCAGCGCTGCTGTCCGACGGCCTGAAAGGACAAACGGGCATATCTGGCTACACGCATCTCCGGGCCAACAGCGATTTGGCCAACAATGTCATCTGCTGCTTTGCCGGCATAGTTGACGACCTTTGTATTGGCATCGAAAAGTATCGCCAGTTTGTCGGTCGCTTTCAAGCGGACGCCGCCGGAAAAACTTGCCGTCTGGCCTATGCCCGAACGTTCCCGGGCATCCTCATCCAGTGTCAAAGGCAATTTGCTGGTACCAAAGTTGATGTCGATCGTTTCCGCGTCCGTAGCACCGTTAATATTGGTATCGGGTGCAAATCCGAAATCAAAACTGAACCGCCAGACCCGCTGATCACGCAAGATGCTGCGTGTGTTGCGAATGGTGCGGGAAATCTCGTCGGGAAGATTTTCGTCATTTTGTGCGAGGCGGAAATGATAGTCTGCGCTCGCTTCCTTACCGCTTATCAGATAGGCACGGGCAAGCTCCAGCCGGACGCGTGTTTGTCCGGGATCGTCATTGAGGATCGCACGAAAATTCTTGATGCCTGCCTTCATGTCCCCGGTTTCGACCGCGATAAAGCCCGCGAGGAACTGATGCTGCATCTTGAATTCAGGGACCTGGGCCAAAGCGGCGACAAGAGGCTTCGCCGCTTCGTAGTTTTTGCTGAGCACCAGCTCTTCGGCTTTTGCGAGCACCTGCCTGGGTGTCACTTGAAGCTGGCACAGCCCCGATGTGTCACATAGCGGCTGAACCGCTGCGGCTACAGCATTTGCGCTGACATCGGCTGTATCGCCGACGTCCGCCGTTGCAGGGGTCCAGGCGAAAGCACTCGCCAGTATACCTGAAAACAGAGTGGTTCTGCCTGATGAAACGACCCTTTTCATCATCAGATTTGCCTACGGTCGCTGACCAGTGAATGCACCCATGATGTCGACGCGTTCATCCGGAACACCACCGACGATCCTGAAACCACCGCCAACTTCTTCTGCGGCCGGACCGAAGAAGGTCCCGTCAATACTGGATCCGCTCAAATAGCGCTGATCGAGAACCACATCGGCACCGGGAGAGCTGAATGATGCACTGTCAAATGCACCTTGAAAACCACCATACTGGACGAAATCAATTGTTCCGCTGCCGGAAGCGTTGAAGGTGGATCCGTTGGCAACGGTATGGGTTGTCCCACCGCCATCATAGAATTGTGGACCAAATACGGTACCTGTCAGATCAAGGTTGAAGGTGTTGGCGCCAAAATCAACGCTGGTTGTCGCTCTTCCTTCGATCCACTGGAACAAGCTGGATTTAAGCACGGTATCCAGATCATCGTTGAATATCATGGTCGCGACCATGGGGCCGCTAAAGTTGCCCGTTCCGGTGGTCGGGACGTCGTCTCTTGGCGTTATTTCACCGAATGCAAATGCCCCGCGATCGAGTTTGTAGGACTTGATGATCACTCCGTTATCATCCCTGGATGCCGTATAACTGTTGCGGGCAAACCCGGCAAAACTGACATATTGGGTTTCGGTACCAGGCAACTGGTAAAAGAAGCTCGTCGCCACGCCGCTACCGGCATCAGCTTCGGCATCAAGTACAAAATTCATCTCGTTTGCTGCATTCACGCCGAACGGATTTGGCGATCTGGGGAGTATGCTGCCATTCGTGGAAGAGCCGCTTTCCAGATATCGAACGTTAGGAGTCGTGAATTCATTGATACCCACTTGTGGCTCAATGTTTCCGCCAAAATCGGTTCTTTGTGCAGGGTCCTGGAAGGTATTGGTGACACTGACAGTAGCGAGGGGATCAACGTAGCTGAAAGTGAATTCTGCGCTGCGCGGATCGAAGGAAATGGTAACACCGCTATTGCGGACGGTCGTTGCATTACTGTTGTAAAGCTCGCCACCGCCATCTGCAATTTCCAGATGCTGGCTGGCACCGATGCCGTTATATGTCCTGACTTCCGACGGATCGACAAAGCTATGCGGGTTGCCGGTGCCACCACCGCCACCGCCAGTGCCGCCCGGAGGTGCAGTGCTACCGGCGGTTTGTGGGCCGGCTCCGCCACAGGCGGCAAGCATTGTTGTACTGGCTAACAGGATCAGAAGGCGCATCGGAATAATTCCTCACATGAGTTCCACATGAGGGCACTGCTATCATTCAGCTGGTTAAAATCGCGTAAACCATCCGAGCTTTTTGCCTGCCCCCGTAGCAGGGACATGCGCATGTCGGTCTAAAAGCGGGACAAAAAACTATGGTTACTTTCCGCGCTTCTTTCGTTCACTATCCAGGTCGAGCACTTCGCTGAGCCCGCCTTCGGGCAACAGGCCCATGCGTCGGGCGACCTCCTGATAGGCCTCTGCCTCGCCGCCAAGGTCGCGGCGGAAGCGGTCCTTGTCCAGTTTTTCGTTGGTTTCCAGATCCCACAACCGGCATCCGTCCGGACTGATCTCGTCCGCGAGGATGATCCGCGAAAAATCTCCATCAAACAGACGGCCAAATTCCAGTTTGAAATCCACCAGCCGGATCCCGATGCCGGCGAACATGCCCGCCATGAAGTCATTGATGCGGATTGCCATGGAGGAAATGTCCTGCATTTCTTCCTGAGTCGCCCAGCCGAAACAGGCGATATGCTCCTCGGCCACCAGCGGATCGCCGAGCGCATCGTCCTTGTAGCAATATTCGAGCAAGGTATGCGGCAGCGGCGTGCCTTCCTCGATGCCGAGACGTTTCGATAGCGAACCGGCAGCCACATTGCGTACAATCACTTCGATTGGGACAATTTCCACCTGTTTGACCAGCTGTTCCCGCATGTTGAGGCGGCGGATAAAATGGCTGGGTATGCCAATATGGGTCAGCTGCGAGAAAATATGCTCGCTGACGCGATTGTTGATGACGCCCTTGCCGCTGATTGTCCCCTTTTTCTCCGCATTGAAGGCCGTGGCATCATCCTTGAAATACTGGATGATGGTGCCGGGTTCCGGTCCTTCATACAAAATTTTGGCTTTGCCTTCGTAGATCTGGCGACGACGGGACATGGGCGGGTTCCTACTCGCGTTGGAAGCGAAAAAATCATGCCCCGAAAAGTCGAATCGCCTGGACTCGAACCGTTCGGGGCAGCGCAATCGCTATATAATCAAAAGCAGCGGGTGGCGCAATCAATCCTCCTTGTCCTCGGTCACATGCTTCTTGCGACCCCAGAATGTCCGGTCATCGGATTTGAACCGGCGGCGGAGATAAATGGCCAGCGCCAGCACCAGCAGCCAGGGCAGCAGCAATGCGGTGAACATGATCAGCGAGGCAACCGAGTTGCCGAGAGCCGAAGCAATCCCGCCCAGTGCTTCACGAATGGGCTTGCTGAAACCACCGGATCCCGGCGCACCGGACTGATAACTGATCTCGATCTTGCTGAACGCCACGCGCCCCCGCATTTCCGCGAGCCAGCTGCGCGCCCGATCGATCTCCTCATTCACTTGAGTCACGGCCCTTTCCGCCTCGACAAGCTCCGCGACCGTTCCTTTTCGCGTGGCGAGTAACTCGGTCAGCCGCTGCGACAGCAGCACCCGGCTGCGCAGCCGCGCTTCGGTATCGACAATTTGCTTGGACAGGTCTTCCCCGGCGATGGAAGATGAAATCTGGCTGCCGCCGCTGTTGTCCAAGGCATCCGCAAGCTGCTCGCCAAATGCGGCAGCCTGGGCAGCAGCGACTTCGAGATGCAACCGGCCGGTAGCATAATCGCCCTCGCCACCACTGTTTGACATGTTGAGGACACGGCAGGTTTCCAGGCCTCTCTGTTCACACAATGCGACATGCGCCTGCTGGACCGCCGGGATTTCAGTGGCGGGCAAGCGATAACCAAACTGGTAGCTATAGGCGATTTGCGGAACGGAAACCGGGATTTCGCCCGATGCATCGGTACCGGCCTCCGAAGCCGCTTCGGGCTCCGACGCCGCGAGGTCATATTCCGCCATGCTTTCGCCGGATCTGTCACTGCACGCAGTCAGGGTCAGGGCGGCGGCGGAGGCCACCAATATGAGTTTTCGCATTATTTGTCCTCTCCGTTAATTGGGGGAACGGGACAGACAGAAATTTACAGATCTAAGGATGCGCCTGTCCCGCCTTAAGGCAGGATGCAAAGAGCCGGCGATCAGGAAAATCGCCGGCTCCTGTCAGGCGTTACTCGGCCTTCTCGTCTTCAGTATCGTCGGCATCTTCGGAACTTTCATCCTCCGTGCCCTCACCTTCCGAAGATTCATCTTCCGAAGACTCATCATCTGAATCTTCATCGGACTCGTCTCCATCTTCGACTTCGGAACCGGCGTCGGGGGATGCCTCGTCCTCTTGCGCA
>JBCBZY010000267.1:0-4035 GCA_039815115.1 Pseudomonadota bacterium
CCGAACCCGTTCTTCCAGCGAAGCACCGTCGCCTCGTTTTTGATCGGCTCAACATCAGGCGTCAGATCGGCCTGCCAGCGATTTTTCGATCACGGATTTGCTGCCACCAGCATCGAAGCCATTGCCGAGGATGCGGGCGTTTCCAAGGTCACTGTCTATAACCGCTTTGGTGGCAAGGAAGCGCTATTCGTTGCCGCTGTTGAGCATGAATGTGACAATATGCAGCGCAGTCTTTTCAATCTCGGCAACGACAATCAGGGACTGCAGGACAAGCTGGTCGCGTTTGGAAAGAATATGATCCGGTTTCTCGAACGGCCGGAGATCACCCGGATGGAGACCCATCTGGCGGTGGAGGCTGAGAACAATCCGAAACTGGGCAAACTGTTTCTGGATGCCGGTCCGCGGCGTATGCATCGTGTTCTTTCCCGGCTTCTGTCGGAAGCAGCTGAGCAGGGCGAGATTGACCTGGATGATCCGGACCAGGCGGCGGAGTTGCTTGTCGGGATGTTCAAGGGTCTCGCAGATCTTGATCGCCGTTTCGGGCAGATAGACCCGGCAAAAGCCGAAATCGCCACCAACCTGCGGATCGACAATGCTGTCAACTTGTTCCTGAGCGGATACGCGCATAGTTCCAGTCAATAATGATGATCAACTTCGAGCAATGGGCTGAAAATCGCAGCTAACCTGATGTCCGTTGTTGCGCCGATAGCAGACGTTGAAATCCGAAGACGTTTGCTGCCCGGTAACGGATAAACCCCCTTCGACCTGCTTCAGTCATTTCCGTGCCAGCCAGATGACGTGATGACCTCCCCGCGTGCCGTGGGCACGGGCTTTGGTTTCGCTGACCATAAAGCCGCATTCCTTCAATCGCCGGGTAAATCCGGCATCGGGTGCAGATGACCAGACCGCCAGCACGCCGTCAGTTCGGAGCGCCTTGCATGCGGCATTCAGGCCCGTCCTGGAATAAATTGCTTCATTGCTTTCATGTGTCAGCCCGTCGGGGCCATTGTCGACATCGAGGAGGATCGCATCAAATGCCCGATCGGCAGCACCGATAATTGCGGCGACATTCTCTGCGCGGATATCGACACGCGGATCATCCAGGCTACTTCCATAGAGCTCTGCCATCGGACCCCGCGCCCAGTCGACCACAGCAGGAACAAGCTCCGCCACGATGATCTGGGCATTGTCCGGAAGCGGGGGCAGGGCGGCGCGCAAGGTGAATCCCATGCCGAGGCCGCCGATCAGGATTTGTGGGACAGCGCGCGGCTTGATCAGTTCGCAGGCGAGTGTGGCGAGCGCTTCCTCGGACCCGCTCTTCCGGCTGTTCATCAGTTCGGCTCCGCCGAGCATGATCGAAAACTCGTCACCGCCTTTCAGCGTTCGGGAGTAAAGTTTCAGCTCGCCGCCGCCATCCGGAATGGCAGCCGTGCCCAGCAATTTTCGCTCAATCATCTTACGAAACTGGCGCCATTGGCGTCGAGCACGGCCCCTGTCATCGATGGAGGTGCGTCAAGGGCGCAGTAGACGGCCATGGAGGCGATTTCGTCCGGCTGTGCCACGCGGCCCAACGGGATATCGGCCAGCAATTTGTCGCCGCCACGGCTTTCCAGATAGTCTTCCGCCATGCCAGTCATCGTGAACCCCGGGCAGATGGCAAAGGCCAGGATCCCCTCGCTCGCATAAGCGCGTGCGATGGTCTTGGTCATTGCCACCATGCCGCCTTTGGACGCTGCATAGTGCCAATGATCCGGGCTATCCCCGCGATAGGCCGCGCGGCTCGCAATGTTAACGATCCGGCCGGCGCGCGAACTGTCCCGAAAATGCCGGACTGCCAGTCGGCACAGTTCGGCCGAAGCGGTCAGATTGATCTGCATGGTACGGTTCCAGCTTTCCAGCCATTCCTCATCGGTCGCCGTGATCGGATTGGGATCGAAAATCCCGGCATTGTTGATCAGTACGTCAATCCGACCATCCAGATGATCGAGCGCGCGGGCCCAAAGGTCGGACGCCGCGCCGGTTGCGGCGAAGTCTGCCGCCAGTCGGCCTTCCTGATCACCGGTTCCGTGTCCGGCGACAATGGCTTTCCCGTCCAGAGCCTCGACAATGGCCTTGCCAATGCCCCGGCTGGAACCGGTAACGAGAATATGTGTGTCAGTTGCTGTCATGGCAGCGGGAATAGCGACCACGGGACGAAAGGTCCAACATATGCGCGCTTCGGCCTGCCAATTTTGTCAGTGCTTCCGGATTTTGCATTTACGGACAGTGGATTTGCACCTGCAACAGGTGTGTCAGTACGATAAAAAGCCCGCTAGCCTGTTTGCATGGGGCCTTGTTTTCGCTAAGGCACTGACAGGTTTGAAGAGACTCCGGTAACGGCCGGGTTTCAGGAACAGGGGACAGAAATTGGTGAAGCCGACAAACAGACCATTATCGCCGCATCTGGGTATCTATAAATGGGGGCCACATATGCTGGTGTCCATCTTGCACCGGGCGACAGGCGATGCACTTGCGATTGCGGGAGCGCCGCTACTGATCTGGTGGCTGTACAGCATTTCCGCCGGTCCCGAGGCTTATGAGACGTTTACAGGCATCATGACCCATCCAGTCGGCCTGTTCGTTTTGATCGGCATGACCTTCGCCCTGTTCGAACATACATATTCCGGGTTGCGCCATTTCGTGCTGGATGCCGGAGCGGGTTATGAATTGCAGCAGAACAAGCTGTGGTCATCTGTCGTACCGGTGCTCGCACTGGCTTCGACCGCCGCTCTGTGGTTTTTCATCTACACCAAGCTGATTGGATAGAGATATGGGTTCAGGAACAAATATCGGCCGCGTGCGCGGTCTCGGCTCTGCGCAGGAAGGCGCCCATCACTGGATTTTGCAACGGGTCACAGCGGTCGGCAATCTGGCGCTGATCACCTGGTTGATCTTCTCGCTGCTGCGTCTGCCCAATTATGAGCACGAACTGATGATCGGCTGGCTCGCATCGCCACTGGTTGCTGTGCCTATGATATTGATGCTGATCAGCATTTTCTGGCACATGCGTCTGGGACTTCAGGTTTTGATTGAAGATTATGTGCCCGATCACGGCATGAAATTCGGCCTGATCCTCTTGCTCAACTTTTTCGCCATTGGCGGTGCAGCACTGGGTATCTTTGCTGTCGCCAAGGTCGCCTTTACCGGAGTGGCTGTATAATGACTGAAGAAAACACACAGCCTGCCTACAAGATTATCGATCACACATTTGATTGTGTGGTTGTCGGTGCCGGCGGTTCCGGCCTGCGTGCTACAATGGGCGCCGCCGAAGCAGGTCTGAAGACGGCCTGCGTCACCAAGGTTTTCCCGACTCGTTCGCATACGGTTGCCGCGCAGGGTGGTATCGCCGCCTCGCTTGGCAATAACAGCCCCGATCACTGGTCGTGGCACATGTATGACACGGTCAAGGGCAGCGACTGGCTCGGTGACCAGGATGCGATCGAATATCTCGTCCGCGAGGCGCCCCAGGCGGTTTATGAGCTGGAACATGCTGGTGTGCCGTTCTCGCGCAACGAAGATGGCACGATCTATCAGCGGCCCTTTGGCGGGCATATGCAGAATATGGGCGAGGGACCGCCTGTTCAGCGCACCTGTGCTGCGGCCGACCGGACCGGGCACGCCATGCTCCACGCGCTCTATCAGCAGAGCCTGAAATATGACGCGGATTTCTTCATCGAATATTTCGCGGTCGACCTGATCATGGAAGACGGACCGGATGGGCCCGAATGTCGCGGCGTGATTGCGATCTGCATGGAAGATGGTTCCATCCACCGGTTCCGCAGCCATAGCGTCGTTCTGGCAACCGGTGGTAGCGGTCGGACCTATTACAGCTGCACCTCCGCGCATACCTGCACCGGTGATGGTGGCGGCATGGCGCTCAGGGCCGGCCTGGCGCTGCAGGACATGGAATTTGTCCAGTTCCACCCGACCGGCATTTACGGCGCGGGCGTGCTGATTACCGAAGGTGCGCGCGGTGAGGGCGGTTATTTGACCAAC
>JBCBZY010000314.1:0-3256 GCA_039815115.1 Pseudomonadota bacterium
ACTGTCGCGCGGAAACTGTTCGGCGATTTTGATCCCATCGGCGAGACCCTGCGCATTAACCGCGCACCGTTCAAGGTGGTCGGCGTAACCGAGTCCAAAGGTTCCAGCTTTGGCAATGACAATGATGATATTGCTCTGATGCCGATCAGCACCATGCGGCAGCGATTTTCCGGCGATACACTTGCCGGACCAGACGATCTGCAGGTTCTGTTTGTCGGCTTTGAAGATGGCGTATCGCTGCCTGAGGCCAAACGCGAGATGACGAAATTGCTACGCGAAAGATACCGCGTGCGGGGCAAGGATATCAATCCGTTTACAATCCGCACGACCGAAGAATTTATGAAAGAATCAGCACAAGTCACGAGTATATTCCAAATCGTCCTTGTCGCCATTGCTTCGATCTCGCTGCTTGTTGGTGGGATCGGTATCATGAATATCATGTTGGTCAGCGTCACCGAGCGCACCCGTGAAATCGGCCTGCGGATGGCTCTTGGTGCCAAACGCAGCGATATCCGCAACCAGTTTCTGGTTGAGGCGGCGGTGCTTTGCGTCATCGGCGGCGCAATGGGATTGATCCTGGCCATAGCGGGCGGAGCGGCGCTGACCGCTTATGCTGATTTTCCGGTGCCCATTGGCGTCGGCGTCGGCGTTGGTGCGATTATCTTCTCCGCGTTTATCGGCCTGCTATTTGGCGGCTATCCAGCCATCCGAGCCTCCCGCCTGTCCCCGATAGAGGCGTTACGCACCGAATAGGCGGCGCAAAGCCATTCCACTCTTTTACTATGCGAACAGGAATGATAATATTGCCAAGTCCGCAACTGGCGAGATCGGGTGGATTACCACCGGGGAGCGGACGCATTGCGAATAATGCTGTTTTCAGTCGCGCGCCTGGGCATTTCTTGAACCGAAGGAGATATGCGCATGACCGACACGCATGAAAACGAACCCGCCCCTTTCCACATCGTCTTCCTGTTATTTGACGGTATCACGCAGCTGGATTTTACCGGTCCAGCGCAGTTTCTGGCACGTATGCCGGGTGCTGTTGTCCATACTGCCGCCAAAGCCGTGCAACCGATACAGACTGACAGCGGCTTCGCGATGCTGCCCAGCACCAGCCTGGCCGATTGTCCACCAGCTGACCTGCTCTGCGTCCCTGGCGGTTTTGGCACGCGGGATGTGATGCAGGATGAAGAGACGTTGCAATTTTTGCGCGATCAGGCATCGGAGGCACAATATATCACCTCTGTTTGCACCGGTTCGCTCGCCTTGGGCGCAGCTGGCTTGCTGGAAGGCAAGCGCGCGACCAGCCATTGGGCCTATACGTCGTTGCTCGAAAAATTCGGCGCGACTTATGAACCGGCGCGCGTCGTAAAGGACGGTAATGTGATCACGGCTGGTGGTGTCACATCAGGCATTGATTTTGCGCTGACCGTGATCGCCGAAATTGCCGGACAGCAATTTGCCGAGGCGGTGCAACTGGGGCTTGAATATGATCCCGATCCTCCATTTAACAGCGGCAACCCCGGCGTCGCCGATCCCAAGCTGGTGCAGCTGTTGAACGATCGCAATTATGGCGACGTCCTGAAAGAGTTGCAAAAAGTGATCGACGCTAGCTAAACAAATAGAGGACTTGGGGCTCCGCTTTCGTCATGGGCAGTGCAAGCCCTTCATGGCCTGTGAGAGAAAGCCGATAAACTGACCGACGCCGCCACTTCATCTGCAAAAACCGCGCCGCGCCGGATTAGCGAAGCCAAGCTGTTTCTCTTTTCCATGGCCTGCGCCGTGGCGGTCGCCAACGGCTATTATATTCATCCGCTGATTGCACCAGTCGGCACAGATTTTGGCGTCAGCGGGAACCTCCTCGGATTAGTTCCGGCATTGAATCAGGTCGCGCTCGCGTTCGGTATATTATTGCTCTTGCCGCTTGGTGACAGGATCAACAACCGCAAGCTGGTCACCACCTTTGTCGCGGGTCAGTTTCTGGCGCTGCTCGCCATGGCCACAGCGCAGGATTTCCGTTTATTTGTCGCAGCGTCCTCACTGCTCGGCTTTGCGACAATCACTCCATATTTGCTACCTGCCTATGTCACCAAACGGGTGCGGCCAGATCGGATCGGCCATGTTACCGGCATATTGACAGCCGGAATCACTGTCGGATTGCTTGGCAGCCGCGCCGGTGCAGGCGTTCTGGGCCACTATTTTGGCTGGCGATCGGCTTATTGGGTGGGCACGGCGCTTACTCTTGCGCTGCTCGTCATCTTGCCGCTGATCATGGAGAGGGACGAAAAGCTGCGCGATGACAGCGAGCCTCAGGAAAGCTATGGCGCACTGATCGCCTCACTCTGGCCGATCATCAAAACCATGCCGGACGTGCTGCTCGCGGGACTACTACAGGCTTTGTCTTTCGGGTTTTTCCTGGCCTTATGGCTCGGCATTGGCCTGCATATCACCAGCCCGCAAATGGGCTATGGGGTCGATGTTGTCGGCTATCTTGCACTGCTCGCGGGCACCAATGTTTTTATCGCCCCGTGGTCGGGCCGGTTGGCTGACCGGATCGGGGCTGAAAAAGCCCGGATACTCTTTGCCGTCGCACAGCTGATCGGGGCGGTACTGCTGATATTTGCCGGCAACAGCCTGTGGATATTGATCCTGCCGATCCTGTTCAGCAATTTTGGCGGGGCATCGATGGATGTTGCCAATCGCACGATCCTATTCAACCGTAATCCGGAAATTCGCACACGCTTGATGACCATCTATATCGTCATCATGTTCACCGGAGGCGGCCTGTCGAGCTGGCTCGGAACCGCGGCCTATGCATGGGGCGGCTGGAATGCGATTGTCACCATATCACTTGCCTTTGCCGTCCTGATCATGGGCTTTTCACTTCTGGGTTTGCGCTTGAAACCTAAAGCCTGACCAGCACCTTTCCGATATTGCCACCGGTAAACAGCTTGTCATAAGCGGCCAGGACATTTTCGATTCCCTCGGTCACGTCAAAAGGCGTGTCGATTAGTCCCTGTTCCAACCAGTCCTTCAGCTGTGCGGTCAACCGCTCTCCCTGATCCATGAAATCGGGTGAGAAAAAGCCTTCGACCCGCAGACGTTTCATCAGGATCTGATCAAAATGCTCCGGTCCTTGCCCCCGCCCGTCGCCCTTATACTGCGCCAGCAATCCGCATAGAGCGACGCGGCCATACAGCGCCATGTTAGGCAAAACATCGTCCAATATCGGCCCGCCAACATTGTCGAAATAGGC
>JBCBZY010000360.1:0-2654 GCA_039815115.1 Pseudomonadota bacterium
CCCTGGCAGCCGACTTCGGCACCGGAGATCGACGCATTTTCCTTGAACAGGGAACCGATGGCCGCGGCGGTCAGCAGGAATGTCTCGACCCCTGCGGCATCGGCCTTAGGCGAAAAGCGTTCGTAAAATCGCAGCACAGACGGCACGATCCCGGCGGCCCCGTTGGTCGGCGCCGTCACCACCTTGCCACCCGCCGCATTTTCTTCGTTCACCGCCAGCGCCCAGAGATTGACCCAGTCCAAAATGGTGAGCGGATCGGACAATGCCCGCTCCTGCCGCTCCATCAGGCGCGCATGGATGAGCGGCGCCCGGCGCTTCACTTTCAGGCCGCCGGGGAGAATGCCCTCGCTTCGGATCCCGCGATCAATGCAGGCGGACATCGCATCCGCTATCGCCCGAATATCGCGGCTGATCTCCGCATCACTTTTGCCAGTCTGTTCGTTGCGGCGCATGATGTCGGCGATCGACAGCGATTCCTTTTCGGTTATTTCGAGCAAGTCTGCCCCCGAACAGAAGGGAAATGGCACATCCCAAAGGCCGGTGTCCGGATCATTGCTGCCAATCTGGTCCTCGTCGAGAATCGCCCCGCCGCCGACGGAGTAACAGACCCGGCTGTCGATCAGTTCATCGCCCGCAAAAGCGCTGAACCGCATCGCATTGCTGTGAAAATCCAGTCGCTTCTTCTGATCGAAGATCACGTCCCGATCTTCGTCAAAGGGAATTTCCTGCGATCCGTTGAGAGTGATTTTTGCATTTGAACGGATCCGCTCAACCAGCTTGTCCGCGGCATCGGGTTCAATCATGTCCGGTCGCTGCCCGGACAGGCCGAGCAATATCGCGCGGTCCGTCGCGTGCCCCTTGCCGGTCAGCGCCAGCGATCCGAACAGACAGGTTTCCAGGCGGGTTATGTTCTCCAGTTTCGCCGAATCCGCCAGACGCCCGACAAACAGCGCTGCCGCCAGCATGGGTCCCATGGTATGGGAACTGGACGGCCCGACGCCGATCTTGAACAGATCAAATGTACTGGCAACCATCGCTACTATCCTCTCTGAGGGGATTAATGCCCGTTTCCCTGTTCACTGTCCGCCCGTTCCCAACAGCACCACCGTCCTGTCCCCGGCGGCAATCTGTGCCCGCAAAAAGGGCCTGGTGGCCGTGGCGACCTCGATAGCGATTCCCAGCCTGTCATAGATTGTCTGCAGACCCGCTGGGTCAGGATGTCCGACTTCCCATGTAATTAGCTGGGGACCGGCGACCGATGTCGCCGAAGGATGCGGCGTCTCGCCCCAGTCGATGAAAAACGGCACCAGAAAAGCATAGGCAGGATCGGCAATCGACATGGTGCGCCATTGGAGCATCGCGCCATCTGGCGTCCTTCTTGATCCGGCCCGAATCTCGCCCACGGCAATTCCTCCGGCGATAGCTGCCGCACGCACGGCCTCAAGATCGCGCGCCTGCATCGCAAAACCGATCAGTTCGGGTTGTCGCAGTTTCGCCAGGCTCTCGGCAAATTTCCCGCTATTATTGTTGTCCGCGGGACCGATAATTTCCAGATAGATGCCGTCACCCAGCCCAACCAGACTGTTCGCGGTTCCCAGATCCGGATGGGCACCGCCGGACGTCGGTTCGACAGAGAGAGTCTCGCCCATTTCAGCCGACCCTTCTTTCAGATCGGGCACGGCAAGAATGATATGGTCAATCGGGTGATCGGGCATGGTCGCAGCTCCGGAATCTTGTGCCTGAACCCTGTCCGCAACCATCATGGTCGCAGACAGGCAAATGAGCAAAAAGCAAGTGATGATCTGGGGCATGATCTTGTCTTCCGTCGCAACGACTACCGATCAGGATGACTTCATCTCGGCAATCCACTGATCGACCATGGTCTCCAATATGCTGAGCGGCACGGAACCGCCACCAAGAACCGTGTCGTGGAATCCGCGAATGTCGAAATCCTCACCCAGCTCCTGTTCGGCTTTTGTCCGCAGTTCCTGAATCTTGAGCATTCCGATCTTGTAGCTGGTCGCCTGTGCCGGCATCACCAGATAGCGCCGGACTTCGCTGCGCACCGCGGTTTCGGGAATCGGGGAATTGGCCAGGAAATAGGCCACCGCCTGTTCCTCGCTCCAGCCCCTGGTGTGCAGTCCGGTGTCGACAACCAGCCGGATCGCGCGCCAGATCTCGGTCGTCAGCCGGCCGAAATCGGAATAGGGATTTTCATAGGCGCCCATTTCCTTGGCGAGCAGCTCCGAATAGAGTGCCCAGCCTTCTCCGAAAGCCGGGATATACCCACCCTGCGCCCGGAATTGCGGCACGCCTTCCAGTTCCTGTGCGATGGAGGATTGCATGTGATGGCCGGGATTGCCTTCATGATAGGCGATCACTTCGAGGCTGTGGATCGGCATTGCCCGCATGTCGGACAGATGGGCGTAATAAGTGCCGGGCCGGGACCCGTCCGGCGTTCCCGAACGGTAATGCTGGGCCGCGCCGTCCTGCTCGCGAAACGGCTCTACCCGCTTCACCACCAGATCCGCCTTGGGCAAGGTACCGAAAAATTCCGGCAGGCGGGTCTTGATGAAGGAGAGATGTTTTTCCGCTGCATCGATATAATACTGCGCGCCCTTGTCATCGCTGGAAAAATAGAACTGGTCATCTTC
>JBCBZY010000157.1:0-6474 GCA_039815115.1 Pseudomonadota bacterium
GTCATCCGTTTACGGCTGACTGGCCAAGCCTGATCCGAAACTGACTGGAGGCAATTCCGCACCTGGCATGCACAGCCAGTTTCCGTATTTCCGAACTATGGTGGACAGGATAGGATTCGAACCTATGTACGCTTGCGCGGGCAGATTTACAGTCTGCTGCCTTTAACCACTCGGCCACCTGTCCCCAAAACACCATGACTTGCTAGGCCGTGATGATTGCGAATTGCCCTGTTCAGGCAAGAGCGGCTCAATGACGAAACCGCGCCTGCCTGTCAATGCCTTGTCTCACAATATGCCAGACAAAAACCTGCCATGTCTGGAAAAAAGGGCTGTTCCGGTCAGCCGGAACAGCTAGAGAGACAACATGGCACGAAAAAACAGATCGGTGAAGAAAACCGGAGGGGGTCTGAAATTCTGGGGCCGCCACGCCATCGCAGCAGCGCTGGCCAATCCGGCGCGCAACATCAAAAAGATATCCGGTACACGTGATGCTGTGACATCCCTCAATCTGTCTCCTGAAATTCCGGTAGTATATTGCGATGTCGCGGACCTCGGCCGAATGATACCGCGCGATGCGCCTCACCAGGGATTGGTCGCCGATATCGACCCTTTGCCGGATATCTGGCTGGGTGACCTGCTTGATAAGGCCGCAGATACAGGGCGGCCGGTTCTCGTACTCGACCAGGTGACGGACCCGCACAATGTCGGGGCCATATTGCGATCAGCCGCAGCTTTTGATGCGGCTGCAATTGTCACACAGGACCGGCATGCGCCTCCGGAATCTGGAACAATCGCGAAATCGGCATCCGGCGCACTGGAAATCATTCCCTGGATCCGGGTAGTGAATCTGTCGCGCGCGCTTGATGAAATTGCTGATGCCGGATACTGGCGGATCGGTCTGGATGGGGAAGGCGACCAGTTTCTATCCGACGCTATGGGCGACGGTAAACTTGCACTTGTCATGGGAGCGGAGGGCGAAGGTTTGCGACAAAATGTTGCGGCCCACTGTGACGTAATCGCTCGCTTGCCGATGAGTGACAAGATGGAAAGCCTCAACGTGTCCAATGCGGCAGCCATCGCGCTTTATGCCGAATATACAAGAAAACAGGAGAATTAGATGAAACATTTTGTCCGGATTGTGGCCGCGGCCAGCGCGCCCCTGCTTCTCACAGGCTGTTTCTTGCTACCAGGGAAATTTGACGCCAATCTGAAAATTCTCGACGGTGACCGCTACGAATTTTCCTATGCCGGAGAGATACAGATTACCTTGCCGGAAGACGGAAAAACAAAAAAGCCTTCGAATGAACCCTTTGATCCCGACAAGCTTAAATGCCGGGATCTGGTCTACAAGAGCGATGGAGCAACAGACCCTGCCCGACCGGTTTATGGCGATGACTATGATGAATATGCCGACGAAGTAACGGAAGCTGCTGATGCAGTGGGCACGGACAATTCCAGCCGCTCATATGATGTTGTCGCTCGTGATTGTACTGCTGATGAAATTGCTGATCGCAAAAGCCAGTATGACGCTGACAAGGCCCGCAAACAGGCGCGTTACGAGGAGGAAGCTGCCATGGCCGGCGCACTTTTCGGCGGCCCGATCCCTGGCGACGAGGAAAGCCTCAAGGAATTCGCGGTCCAGCTGCGCAAATATGCCGGTTGGGAAAAAGTCGAGCATGCCGGCGGCAATATTTTCAATGTCGAATTCCGTGAGTCCGGATCGATCGGAAATTATTTCAGTTTTCCCGTGCTGCCCGATGCCCAGATGCAATATCCGTTCTTCCAGATAATGCGCCGCAATGATGGAGCCATCGAGCTTCTGACCCCCAGCGTCGCGGGTCAGGGCGGACTGTTCAACATGATGATGATGAAAGAAGGCGGCGGAAAAGGCGCGCCCGAGATTTCGGAAATCGATGGGACATTGACTGTGGAAACCAACGGAACCGTGGTCTCGAACAATAGTGCTGACGGATTTGTCGAATCCGGATCGATGAAAGTCATGCAGTGGAAAATCGGCAAGAACGCGGCATCAGAGGATGGTCCGCGGGTGCTGATCCGATTCTGACATAGAAAGGGGAGCTCCGCAGCTCCCCTTTCTATCGATCAGCAATTTGGCTGCTTCAGTCTTCTTCGGCAATCTTGACCTTAAGACCATCCAGCGCGTCGGTCACTTCAATCTGGCAGCTCAGCCGGCTGTGCTCGTCGCGATGATCGCTGCTTTCGAGCAAATCATCTTCGTCTTCGCTCATGGCAGGCAGCTTGTCTTTCCAGTCCGGATCGACATGAACATGACAGGTTGCGCAGGAACAGCAGCCCCCGCACAGGGCCAGCAGTTCGTCAAAGCCGTTATCGCGGATCGCTTCCATGACATTGATGCCATTGTCCACTGTCACCGCTTTTTCTTCTCCGGATCGGCCGGTTACCATAATCGTTGGCATAGATACCCCTTGAGCTGACTGTTATTTCAAAATCCGGCACGCTATGTCCGTTGCGAGCAAAAGAATCAAGGCCCGAGGCGGCCAATATTGCGAGGAAACAAGCAGCGTGGGCCTATCAAAAAAGACGATATGCGACGGCCTTGATGTTATCGCCATGCGCGAGCCGCGTTTCGCCCGGGCGCTGACGGAAGCCGGTTATCCGGAACCCCGTATCAATCCGCCAGGATATCAAACACTGCTCCGCACAATTGTCGGGCAACAGGTGAGCGTGGCATCGGCGGCATCCGTCTGGAACAAACTGGAATTGAAACTGGGTGCAGGCTGTCCCGCCGAAAAAATCATTGGCGCGGATTTTGACGAGCTCCGGGCCTGTGGCCTGTCCCGACAGAAACAGGGTTATGCCCGAAGCCTGGCCGAGCTGATCCTGTCCGGGGAACTGGACCTGGGCAATTTACCGCTCGATGACGAGGCAGCCATCTCCCTGCTCACCAGCGTCAAAGGAATCGGCCGATGGTCGGCGGAAATCTACCTGCTTTTCGCGCTCGGCCGGGAAGATATCTGGCCAGCCGGAGACCTCGCCATTCGCGTAGGTGTTGGTTCGGTCATGGGACATGACAATCGCCCTTCGGAGCAGGAAGTCCGGGAAATATCCGAGCCCTGGTCTCCCCATCGCGGGTCCGTCGCGATCTTCATTTGGCATCACTATAACAGGATGGTGATGTAAACCGGAGCGATTCCGTTTGCTCGCTGAAGCCCTTCAGATATTGAGATTGAGTGGGTGATTCCACCAGGCGATATCGGAAAAGGCCCGCATATCCAGTTCAAAGGTCCAGGCCGATCGATGCTGGTGAGCAATATGATAATAGGTATCCGCAATGGCTGACGGCTCCATCAGTCCATCCTTGCCCCGGCCCTTGGCATCCAGCAGTTTCTCGAAATTCTCTTCACCCATCATCTTCCCGAGCGTATCTGGCGCGTTGACCCCGCTGTCGATCAGAATATGGGCGACATGGATGTTTTTGGCGGCAAATTCCGCGTTGAGTGACTGACAGAGCATGCGCCGACCACCCATGGCTGCGGCATGGGAATGCTGGCCGGCATTGCCGCGAACCGCAGAAGTTGCGGATGTCACCAGCAAGGTCCCTCCACCGCGGGCCTCCATCAGCGGGAACAGAGTTGATGCGATCCGGAAAACGCCCTGGGTGCCCATGCGCCAGCCGCGTTCAAAGACTTTCAGATCCGTATCGGCGAGCGCGCGGTTGCCAATCTGAGCGCCGAGATTATAGACCACCACCTTGATCGGTCCGATTTGCGATTCAATATCCGCAATTAGTTCTTCCAGAGAGCCCTCGGCTATCGCATTGACGAGATGCCCGGATGCTGAACCGCCTTTCTCTTCAATCTCCGCGACCATGCGATCGAGCCCAGCCTGATCGCTGCGCCGGCACAGCGCGGCATGATAACCGTCCGCCGCAAAACGTTTCCCGACATGGCCTCCAATCCCGGCACCCGCACCAATTACCAGACAGACGTCTCCCATGTGATCCTCCTCTATTTTCACTGGCCTTTTATTTGTTCCGGCCGATTATTCACTCAGGCCCGGATTCAGTCCGAGTACTTCGATCATGAACGACTTGGGCTTCTTCCAGTTTTTGGTTTTACCGTTGAACTGATACCCCAGCGCCGCAATCGCTTCACTCACAAAATGCACACAGTTGCGCTTGTTGAGATGGTAGCTTTTTTGGGGTTTGTTACGCCACTTGGTCACCACCGCCATGAGCCGGCGATATCCTTCGTCACCAACCGTCACGGTAAAATGCGGATTACTCTGCTCGATATATTTGGGCTTTGGTGTTTCGACCTTGCCCTTGACAGAGCCCCACAAAATGCCTGGAGAAACATTGACGGCGGTGAACCCGTAGCTGGTATCGACCTTCTCCCCATTATCCAGATCACCCTTCATGACAAAAAAGGCATGCGGGAAATTTTTGCCAAAATCATGAGAGTAGAAGGTCACCGCGACATCTGCGCGTGCCGGGGCGACTGCCACAAGCAATGCTGCGCATAATAGCCAGATACGCAACCCCAGCCTGGAAACTCTCCACCTCGCCACTATTGGCCTTCTCCCTTTCGGATCATGTCGTCGAGCCAGCGCGCAGCCTGCTCCGGCGACTGCTTGTCCGTTTCGCGATCGACTTTGTAATTGGCTTCCCGCATATTTTCCACCGTGATTCGCCCGACAAGAGTTTTCAGCGCCGAGATGAACTTTTGATCCGCACCGCGATCCGGCGCGATCAGCAATATTGCCTCATAGGAAGGAATCGCGCCTTTATTATCTTCCAGTACCACAATATCATTGGCCGAGATCCGGCCGTCCGAGGAAAAGGCGGAGATAACATCCACTTCACCACTGGAAAGCGCCGGATACATAAAGGTCGGATTGAACGATCGGGCATCCCGGAAAGCTAATGGATAGACCCCTTTTACGGTCTCCCATTCCGGCCGTTCGAGAAATTCCAGATCTGTCCCGAAAACGAATTCGGGCGAGATCGCCGCCAGATCATCCAGCGTGCGCAACGACCGGCCCTTTGCATCCTCGGACCGAACCGCAAAGGCATAGGTGTTTTCAAATCCGAGCGCGCCGACCAGCTTCACTCCGTGCTGTTCCTGGCTCCAGACCGCAATTTCCTCAATCATCTGATCCGACGGAATCCGGTCGTCGCGCTTCATCTGATTGGTCCAGATCGTACCGGAATAGTCGATGGAGATATCTATATCGCCTGCCGCCACAGCCTGAAAAACTACTGCAGAGCCCAGTCCGTCACGATAAGTCACTTTATACCCGGCCGATTCGAGTCGGGATCCGATCAGCCGGGCCAGAATGAACTGCTCGGAAAACCCCTTGGCACCGATTACCACCACATCATCCTCGCCAGTCAGGAATGACGGCAACACGGCGACGGCGAGACCGGCAACAATTGTTGCAGTACCTCCCCAGGCCACCAACTTGCGCCGGTCCCGAATGGCCCGTTCAATCATGCCCAGAATGGTATCGACCAGGATCGCTAGACCCGCGGAAGCCAGACAGCCGGTCAGTACCAGAGTCCAGTTCTGGGTTTGCAAGCCGGCAAAGATAAGATCGCCCAGACTGGCTTGTCCCACCGTTGTCGACAGTGTCGCCGCACCTATTGTCCAGACCGCCGCTGTCCGGATCCCGGCCATGATAGTGGGCGCTGCCAGAGGCGCTTCGACCAGCCGCAACTTTTGCGATGCGGTCATCCCCAAACCATCTGCAGCTTGCCGGGCCGCCGGGGACACGCCGGTAAGCCCGGTCACCGCATTACGCAAAATCGGCAGCAGTGCATAAAGCGTGAGTGCCATCAGCGCGGGCAAGAAGCCGAGCGCGGATATCCCGCCACCGAGCAGTGCGGAAAGTCCCAGCAGTACCGGATAAAACAGCGCCAGCAATGCCAGCGCGGGGATGGTCTGGATGAGGCTTGCCAGGCCGAGAATGACGCCCGCTACCCTGACGTTGCGCGTGGCCCATATCGCCAGTGGAAGGCAGATGACCATCGCGAGAAGCAGAGCGGAAAAGCTCAGCTGGACATGCGCCGCCAGCAATTCCGGAACCCTGCGGAACGCATCCTGCCATGCCTCGACGTTCATGACTTGCCCAACGCGTTCAGATGCGCTGCCTGGGCGCGAGGAATCGCGACCAGGGCTTCGGCTTCCGGTCCGACCTGTCCCGACAAAAGCTGCTTCGGTGAAGCGTCGGCTTTGATCTGGCCGCCTTCCAGCACAACGATCCGGTCGGCCAGATACAAGGCTTCGGCCATGTCGTGCGTTACAATGATGGTGGTGAGCCCCAGTCGCTCATGAAGGGACTTGTACTGGCTGGCGAGGCTGTCGCGGGTAACCGGGTCCAGAGCACCAAAAGGCTCATCCATCAGCATGAGGCCCGGCCGGGCGAGACGCATGCGCGCGGCGCGGTCCCCCTCAAAGGCCCGCTCGACCCAGATATAGAGATCGGTCCACA
>JBCBZY010000044.1:0-12575 GCA_039815115.1 Pseudomonadota bacterium
ATCCGGGCCTGGAATATCTGACCTGTTCAGTGACCGAGTAGGGCCGCTGGCCCTCGTCAAGCCACATCTTCAGGACTATGGTCCCGCCCATGGCGAGAATCTTGATCACCGCGTTGCTTGCATGGATGGCCTTAGGCGCCCCGGCGCATCTTCAGCGGCAAGGCGTTTGCGATGCCCGAGGCGATCATGTCCGACATGGTCGCCAACGCCAATATTGCCGCACTAAATGCTGGTCATGCCTATGGCGAGACCGCGGAATTGTCCGGTGATGGTCTCGGTAGCGGTCATTTGCCACAGCACCGGGTCAAGGCCGCTCCCGCCACGCCTGGCGTCTATCGCACGGTAACCGGCGCAGAAGCGATTTCCCAGGGTTTGGTTGCAGGCGCTCAGCTGGCCGGACTGCCGATGTTCTTTGGCGGGTATCCCATCACTCCGGCTTCCGCGATTTTGCATCATTTGTCGCGGCTAAAGGAATTCGGTGTCACGACCTTCCAGGCGGAAGATGAAATCGCGGCGATTACGGCAGCCATTGGCGCGAGCTATGCCGGTAGCCTGGGTATTACATCTTCCTCCGGGCCCGGTATTGCGCTGAAGGGCGAAGCCATGGGGCTCGCGATTATGACCGAGTTGCCGCTGGTCATCGTCAATTCACAGCGCGGCGGACCTTCGACCGGATTGCCGACCAAGACGGAACAGTCTGATCTCTATCAGGCAGTATTTGGACGCAACGGCGACGCGCCGATGCCAGTCATAGCCGCACGCTCGCCGGGCGACGCCTTCGAATGCGCGATCGAGGCAGTGCGCATCGCGGTGCAGTATATGACACCGGTCATGTTGCTGACCGATGGCTATATCGCCAATGCGGCGGAGCCGTGGAAGATCCCGGACGTAAATTCGCTTGAACCGTTCCCGATCAGTTTTCAGGAAACGATGCCCGAAGGCGGTCTGATGCCTTATGGACGCGACGAGAAACTTGCTCGTCCCTGGATCAAGCCGGGTACGCCCGAATTGATGCATCGCATTGGCGGGATCGAAAAAGGCTTGAACACCGGCCATATTGACTATGCGCCCGCCAATCATCAGGCGATGACCGAAATCCGGCGCGACAAGGTTCTGGGCGTGGCAGACACTATCGCTGATCAGGAACTCGCTTATGGCAAGGCCGGGGCCAAACTGGCCGTGGTTGGCTGGGGATCTACCTTCGGTCCGATTCATCAGGCTGTAGCCCGCGCTTCTGAAGCCGGCGCCGATGTCAGTCACATCCATATCCGCAACATCTGGCCGATGCCGAAAAATCTCGGCGAGCTGTTGAAGAGTTTTGATCGCGTGATCGTTCCGGAAATGAATACGGGCCAGCTCAAGACCATCTTGCGTGATCAATTCCTGGTCGATGCGAAACCGGTGAACAAGGTTTCCGGTCAGCCGTTTACGATCGGCGAAATCTCGGCCGCAATCGAGGAGGCTCTGGCATGAGTGATCCATTTGATGACAAACCGAAAAGCGTGTTGCCGCTGATTGCCGGACTGATTGTGGTCTGCGCTATTCTCTGGATGTTGCTGGGATAACTGGAAAAGGTTGAAAACCGGATATGAATGAAATGACCAAAATCACGACGCTCAAGGATTGGGAAACCGATCAGGAAGTGCGCTGGTGTCCCGGTTGCGGCGATTACGCGATCCTGAAAGCTGTACAACGGACGATGCCGGACCTCGGTGTTCGTCCGGAAGACACCGTGTTTATCAGCGGCATCGGCTGCTCATCGCGTTTTCCCTATTATATGGAAACATACGGATTCCATACGATCCATGGGCGGGCACCGGCGGTGGCCACTGGCACCAAGCTGGCGAATCCCGATCTTGATGTCTGGATCATCACGGGTGACGGAGATGCGCTGTCGATCGGCGGGAACCACACCATGCACTTGCTGCGCCGGAATCTGGATTGCCAGCTGATGCTGTTCAACAATGAAATTTACGGCCTGACCAAAGGGCAATATAGCCCGACCAGTCGTCAGGGCACGCAAAGTCCATCCACGCCCTATGGTTCCGTGGACCGGCCAGCATCGCCTTGTGCGTTTGCCCTGGGTGCAGGTGCCCGCTTTGTCGCGCGCGGTATCGATGTGCACAAAGGCTTGCCTGACGTTCTCAAGGCGGCGCATGCCCACAAAGGCACGTCGTTTATCGAGATTTTCCAGAATTGCATCGTCTACAACAAGGACGTGTTCGAGGAGTTCGCCGCCAAGAAGACCGCGGCTGACACGCAGCTGCATCTGCTGGACGGCGAGCCGATGCTCTTTGCCAAGGGCGAAAAGGGCATCACTCTGAACCACAAGACGCTCCAGCTCGAGGTCGTTGACGTCAGTGACGGCGACTGGGAAGCGGCCGGTGTGATCGTGCATGATGTGACCAATCGCTCGGTTGCCCACATGCTGATCGAGATGCAATTTGGCGAGTTCCCGATGGCGCTGGGCGTGCTTTATGATGATCCGCGGCCAACTTTTGAAGCGGCTGTGGTGGCGCAGAACGAAGCCTCGTCCGCTGGCAAGACGCCGGATCTGCAGGCACTGCTCAACAAAGGGCAAAAATGGACGGTGGATGAAAAGGACGGTCCGGAACTCTGATCGCCCATGGATAATCTGACCCACAGTCTGGCTGGTGCCGTGCTTGGCCAGCTGGGCCTCAAGAAGAAAACCGGGCTTGGGATGGCGACGCTGATTATCGCCGCCAATATTCCTGATATTGATGCGTTCGCTACGCTGCTCGGCGGGCAGCAGCATCTCGCCCTACGGCGCGGCTTCACCCATGGCCCCATTGCATTGTTGATCCTGCCGATCCTGTTGACCGGGATCATGATCTGGTTTGACCGATGGCAGACGAAGCGCGGGAAACGGCCAGAGGATCGTCTGCCTGTCCATCGCGGCTGGCTGCTCGGGCTGGCCTATATCGGCACATTGAGCCATCCGGCGCTCGACTGGCTGAACAGTTACGGGATCCGGCTGCTGGAACCATGGTCCAGCCAGTGGGTCTATGGCGATACGATCTTTATCATCGATATCTGGATTTGGGCAGCACTGATCACCGGGGTCTGGATATCCCGGCGGCGAGAGAAACAGGGTGGTAACTGGCAGCGTCCGGCCTGGATCACTTTTGCCGCGATTTCCGCTTATATTTTCGCCAACGGTCTGATTACCGGGAGGGCAGAGTCCCACGGTCATGAACTGGTGGAAAAGGCCTATAACATTCAGCCAGACCAGGTCGTGGCCAACCCGGTACCGGTCAAATTCTGGGAACGTCAGCTGTTATGGCGGCTTCAGTCCGGCGATCAGACAGCAGCGTTATTTGGCGACGGCTATTATTCGCTTTTCGCAGGACCGAGCCTCTATCAGCGGCCGGGAAATGCTAGCGCCCCTCCCATGATCCTTAAGCCGGGCGGCCTCGCTGCCGCCAACAAGGCTGCCATTCGACGGAACGATCCGGCTGTCGTTGCGGCCGTTGACGAAGCCGCGAAAGACAACAAGGATTTGAAGGCCTTTCTCTTCTGGTCGCGCATGCCGATCATGGAAAGAACCGGCGACGAGATCAGGATTTCCGATCAGCGCTTTGACGATCCGCTGGTCGGTGACCGGTTCGCGGTGCGGATTCCATATCCAAAGGACAGGTTGGAACGATCCGGCGAATAGGTCATGAGATTGTCATGACCCACCCCACGATCATCTGGTTCCGCCGCGACCTGCGCTTGTCAGACCAGGCCGCTGTGGCCGCTGCGGCTGCCAAGGGCCCGGTGATTCCGGTTTATATTCTCGATGACGAAACGCCCCGACACCGCAAAATGGGAGCCGCTTCGCGCTGGTGGCTGCACCGGTCGCTGGAACAGCTGGACGCTTGTTTGGCGAATCTGGGATCCCGGCTGATCCGCAGAAAAGGCCGGGTTGAAGAGGTGTTGGCCGAAATTATCAAATCAACAGGGGCGACAGAAATTCATGCCCTGCATCATCATGAACCCTGGTGGCGCAATGCGGAAAAAGCGGTGCGGGAAGCGGTAAAGGGCGAAGCCGAACTGATCCTCCATCACGGCAATTATCTGCTGCCGCCGGGCACGCTGAAAACCGGTTCGGGTGGGGAGTATAAAATCTACACACCGTTCTGGAAATCGCTGCGCGAGCGGATGCCACCGGCGGAACCCTCTGCGGGTCCAGCGCAACTGCAAGCCCCGAAAACCTGGCCCAATAGTGCCAGTCTGGGCGACTGGGAGCTTCTGCCGACAAAACCTGACTGGGCCACCGGATTTGCCAAAGCCTGGACACCGGGCGAAACAGGTGCACAGGATGCGCTGGACCAGTTTGTCGACAAGGCGCCCGGTTATGACAGCGGCCGGAACCTGCCGTCCGAGCAGCGGGTTTCCCGCCTTTCGCCGCATCTCCATTTCGGAGAAATCAGCCCGGCAAAGATCTGGTATGCAGTCACGGCGCAGGGCAAGAATGTTCAGACCTATTGCAAGGAACTGGTCTGGCGAGACTATGCCCAGAATGTGATCTGCCAGTTCCCGCAATATGGCGGCGAGAGCTATCGCGAGAAAATGCGGGACCTGCCATGGCGAGATCTGTCGGACCCAGCGGTGCAACGGGATTTCGCGGCGTGGAAGCAAGGCAAGACCGGCTATCCGATTGTCGATGCCGGCATGCGGGAGCTTTGGGCGACCGGGTGGATGCACAACCGGGTGCGGATGATCGCCGCCAGCTTCCTGATCAAGCATCTGCTGATCGACTGGCGCGAGGGCGAGCAGTGGTTCTGGGACACGCTGGTCGATGCCGATTACGCCTCCAACAGCGTCAACTGGCAGTGGGTGTCGGGAACCGGGGTCGACTCCAACATGTTTGTCCGGATCATGGCGCCGCTGACCCAGTCGGAAAAATTTGATGCCGGCGACTATATCCGCAAATGGGTGCCGGAACTGGCCGATCTCGATGATCCCTATGTTCATGATCCTGAAGAACATGGTTGCAAACCGGCCAGCTATCCGTCCAAGATCATCGCGCACAGAGCCGGGCGCGAACGCGCGCTGGAGGCATATCAGAGGGTAAAATAATGGGCGACAGTCTCAGCGGAAAATTTTGCGTCATTACCGGTGCCGCCAGAGGCATTGGCAAGGCGATTGGCAAGGCGTTTGTCGATGAGGGCGCGACGGTACTTCTCGGCGATATTGATACGGATGAGCTGTCGAGAGCGGGCGGCGAACTGGATTGCGAGACGTTTGAACTGGATGTGCGCAGCGAAGCCGGTTGGAATGCGTTGCTGGAAAAACATCCGCTAGTCGATGTCGTGGTCAACAACGCCGGAGTGACAGGGTTTGAGTCGAGTACTGCGCCGCAAGATCCTGAAAATGTGACGCTTGAGGACTGGCGGGACGTGCACCGGGTAAATCTCGACGGTACGTTTCTGGGATGCCGTTATGCCATTCGCGCGATGAAGAGTCAGGGTGCGGGATCGATTATCAACATCTCCTCGCGTTCCGGCATGGTCGGTATCCCGGGTGCGGCGGCCTATGCGTCTTCCAAAGCCGCGATCCGCAATCACAGCAAGACCGTCGCGCTCTATTGCGCGCAACAGGGCTGGAACATTCGCTGCAACTCGATTCACCCCGCAGCGATCATGACCCCGATGTGGGAACCGATGCTCGGTGAAGGAGAGCAGCGCGAGGCCGCGATCAAGGCAATGGTGAAGGATACCCCGTTGCAGCGATTTGGAGAACCGGACGAAGTCGCGGCCATCGCTGTTTTGCTGGCTTCGGACGAAGCGTCCTACATCACAGGTACGGAAATGACGATTGACGGCGGAATACTGGCCGGGTCGGCGGCCGCCCCGGGTTCCTGAGCGAAGACGGGTCCCTAAGGATAGTTCCGCATTGCCAAGCGGTTATCGCTGGTCCATATTTGTCCCATGAATGCAGAGGCACCCAAACGCGGGCAACATTTGCTGGAAGCGCGCAAGCGTTTTGGAACCGGCGGCGGGGTGTTTTCGCGTCTTGCGGCACCCGGATTTCACCGGATACTCGACCGCATTGATGCTGGTCTGGACCACGGAACTTTTGAGGGGAAGCTGCCTGATGGCACGACGCGTATTGTCGGAGGCCGCGGGGAGGGGCCGATGGCGGAGATCACCTTGCACAGCTGGAACGCGCTGCTGCGGCTGGTCAATAGCGGGTCGGTGGGCTGGTATCGGGCCTGGGAACTTGGCGAGTGGGAAAGCCCGGATCTGGTTCCGGTCTTTGATCTCTTCACCCGCAATCGTGCGGGGCTTCGGAATATCGGGCGGGCCTCGGGGATTTTCCGGCTGATCGCCCGTCTCCGCCACAAGCGGCGGAACAATGACAAGGCGCGGGCGCGGCAGAATATCCAGTATCACTATGATCTGGGCAATGATTTCTATCGGCTGTGGCTGGATAGGAGCATGAGTTATTCCAGCGCGCTCTGGGACAGCGAAGCCTATGATAATTGTCCGCTGGAGAAAGCGCAGGCGCAGAAGGTTTCTGCCATTGCCGAACGGCTGGAGACCAGTCCCGGTCAGCGCGTGCTGGAAATCGGCTGCGGCTGGGGATATCTCTCTGGCACGCTGGCAAAGGCACATGGTCTCGACGTCACGGCGATATCCTTGTCAGACGAGCAAACCGAATGGGCACGCGAACATCATCCGGACGTGCATTTCCGGATCCAGGACTATCGCGACGTCGATGAGCAGTTCGATGCCATTGCCAGTGTCGAGATGGTTGAGGCGGTGGGCCAGAAATACTGGCCGGATTTCCTCGACTGCATATCCCGCAACCTGAAACCCGGTGGCCGGGCGGCGCTGCAATATATCCGGATTGCCGACGACATTTTTGAACAATATGCGGCGAGTGCTGATTTCATCCAGACCTATATTTTCCCTGGCGGGATGCTGCTGTCCGAAAGCCGATTCCGCACACTGGCCGAAGAGCGCGGCTTGCAATGGACGGATCAGCAGGATTTCGGAGCAGACTATGCCGAAACGCTGCGGCAATGGCGCGAGCGCTTTGACGCGGTGGTCGATCAGGGCCAGCTTCCCGCAGGATTTGACGAACATTTCGTCCGCCTGTGGCGCTATTATCTTGCCTATTGCGAGGGTGGATTCCGGGGCGGCGGCATAAATGTTGCGCAAGTAACTTTGATAAAAACATAATTAAAACAAAACTATAAGTGGGAGAGAATTGTGGGACTGACGAGAAAGCTGACATTGGCAATAGCGACGGCAGGCTTGTGCATGGCATTGCCCGGGTGCGAGCGGGTCAAGGAAGTCGCCGCTGACGCTGCGGGATTGCCGACGGACAACAACATCCTGTTCTGGACCGACGAGCAGCGCAACAAGGCATTCCGGATGATGGACACGCTGGTGCCCTCCAACACGATTGCCGCTGGCGACAGTCCGGCCGCGTTGGAAACAGGCGAGCCGCTGACCGTCGAGATTGCGGATGGCGAGGGCAGTATGACTCTCGACCAATATATGGAACGGCAGCAGACTGCGGGCATTGTCGTTTTGCAGGACGGCAAGATCCGGATGGAAGAATATCGTCTGGATTTCGGCAAAGATGATCGCTGGACGTCCTTTTCGGTGGCCAAGTCGCTGGTCTCCACGCTGGTCGGGGCAGCGGTGAACGACGGATTTATCAAGTCGCTGGAAGACCCCCTGACCGATTACATCCCCGAACTGGCGGGCAGCGGCTATGACGGCGTGACGGTCGAGCAACTGCTCACCATGACCTCGGGCGTGCAATGGAATGAGGATTATAGCGATCCGGAATCGGATGTGGCCCTGTTTAACAATACCAAGCCGGTCGATGGTCTGGATCCGATCGTCGTCTATATGAAAACACTGGAGAATGAAGCCGAACCGGGCACGCGCTGGCAATATAATACCGGTGAAACAAACCTGATCGGTGTGCTGGTGGCGAAAGCGACCGGCAAGACCATTTCGGATTATCTCTCGGAAAAAGTCTGGCAACCCTATGGCATGTCACAGGATGGCGAATGGTTGCTTAACGAGGGCGGCAAGGAAATTGGCGGTTGCTGCATCTCGGCGACGATCCGCGACTATGCGCTGTTCGGACAATTTGCCATGGATGGCGGCAAGATTGGCGACACGGCGGTTGTGCCGGATGGCTGGTTTGAAAAGGCGGGAGCCAAGCAGGCGGATATTGGCGTGCCGGGCCGCGGCTATGGCTATCAGTGGTGGACCTATGATGATGGCAGCTTTGCCGGCCAGGGCATTTTTGGTCAGGGGATTTTCATTGATCCCGCTCGTAATCTGGTCATTGCCAGCAACAGTAACTGGAACGGCGCGACGCCGGATGAACGCAAGGTGGAGCGGGATGCCTTTTATCAGGCCGTGCAAGCCGCGATTGATACCGAAGCGGGCGGCTAGTTCAGATCGAAAAACGCGCCGGTTTCAAAATCCTCTGCAAGAATCTTGGCGATCCGGTCGGCCACAACGGATGGTTCCTTGACTGATGCCGGGTCTTCCCCGGGATAGGCGCGCGCGCGCATGTCGGTCCGGGTCCGTCCGGGATTGATAATCGCGGTGCGCAAATTGCCGATATTGCGCATTTCTTCGCCGTAGCTCAGCACCAGCGTTTCCAGCGCCGCCTTTGATGCGCCATAGGCGCCCCAGAAGGCGCGGGGCGACCGGCCGACGCTGCTGGTGATCGCGAGCAGCCGGGCATTGTCGCTTTTGCGCATCATTCCGTCGAACGCCGCGATCAGCGCCTGCTGGGCGATGACATTGAGTGTCATCAGCTGGTTGAGTTCCTTGCCATCAATGGCGGGGACCGGACCCAGCGAACCCAGCATTGCCGCATTGAGCACCATGACGTCCAGCTTGTCCCAGCGTTCCGAAATCGCGGCGGCGAGACGGCCGATACTGTCGCCATCGGTCAGGTCCAGCGGGGCAATGGTCGCGCTGCCGCCAGCTGCGTGTATTTTTTCCTCGACCTCTTCGAGGGCCTCGGAATTGCGGGCGGTCAGGATGACATGTGCCCCTTCGTGGGCGAGCGCAATCGCGGTGGCCGCGCCAATGCCGCGGCTGGCGCCGGTCACCAGCGCGAGTTGATCCTTCAGGGACATGTCAGCCGACTTTTTCCGCGAGTACCGGCTCGTCACGTGTCGGTGCGCTCTCGTTGAGCAGGCTCAGCTGGTCCGGCTGTTCCTTTTCGTCCTGGTCGGTGAGCGGCGTCGGATAGGCACCGGTGAAACAGGCATCGCAATATTGCGGCTGGATATCCTGACGCGAGTCTTCGCCAACTGCCCGATACAGGCCGTCGATGGAAATGAAGGCGAGGCTGTCCGCCTGGATATAGTCGCACATTTGCTGCACCGATTTCAACGCGGCCAGCAGCTTTTCGCGCTTCGGCGTATTCACGCCATAGAAGCAGCTGTGCATCGTCGGTGGACTGGCGATCCGCATATGGACTTCGGCCGCGCCAGCTTCGCGCATCATCTGGACGATTTTGAGGCTGGTTGTTCCGCGGACGATGCTGTCGTCGATCAGGACGATCTTCTTGCCGTTGACCAGTGGCCGGTTGGCATTGTGTTTCAGTTTTACGCCGAGATGACGGACACCGTCACCGGGTTGAATGAACGTCCGGCCGACATAGTGGGACCGGATAATGCCCAGTTCGAACGGAATGCCGGATTGCTCGGCATAGCCGATCGCCGCCGGGGTCCCGCTGTCCGGCACCGGAATGACATAGTCGCAATCAACCGGATTTTCGATCGCCAGCTGCGCACCAATTTCCTTGCGCACGCTGTAGACGGATGAACCGTCGACTATCGAATCGGGCCGCGAGAAATAGACATGTTCGAATATGCAGGGACGCGCGTGAGTCTCGCCAAACGGGCGGTGTGAACGCATTTCGCCATCGGTAACGATCACCAGCTCCCCGGGGTCGACGGAACGGATATATTCCGCGCCGACCAGATCCAGCGCGACGGTTTCGGATGCGAAGATAAAGGCATCTCCAACCTTGCCAATAACCAGCGGCCGGATGCCAAGCGGATCGCGGCAGGCGATCATGCCATCCGGGGTCATGCAGATCAGGGAATAGGCGCCTTCCACCTTGCGCAGCGCATCGATAAATTTGTCGAGCAAAGTGCGGAACGGAGAGGTTGCCAGCAAGTGGATGATGACCTCTGTGTCGCTGGTCGACTGGAAGATCGAGCCGCTGCGGACCAGGGCGTCGCGCAGTTTGAGGGCGTTGGAAATATTGCCATTATGGGCAATCGCAAAACCGCCGGAGGCAAGGTCTGCTTCCAGCGGCTGAATGTTTCTCAGCGTTCCGGCACCCGTGGTCGAATATCGGACATGACCGCAGGCATAATCGCCTTTCAGCTTGTCCATGACCTCGACGCTGTCGAAATTGCCGGCGACCGGGCCGAGCGCCCGGTGGCTGTAAAATTCGCGGCCGTTGCGGGCAGTGATGCCCGCCGCTTCCTGTCCCCGGTGTTGCAAGGCGTGGAGACCAAGGGCGACCATCGCCGCGGCGTCTTCCGCACCGGCGACCCCAAATACTCCGCATTCTTCTCTCAGCTTGTCATCGTCAAACGGGTGGGTTGTAAGCATGTCTCACCTTGTTTGCTGCCCAATATGCTGACGCTGTCCAGCGTCTGTTTGGGGGATGGCAGGGATATAGATTTGAATCCCGGCTTTGTCTTCCCCCTTTGGTCACAAAAAGATCATATTCACCCGGTTTTTGCCTTTGAAGCGAATGAAAGGCCGGATTTGCGTTGCACTGGGCTGGGCAGGACTCTAATTCGACCACATGACAACATGCAAAAACGATGATCGCGAGACCGGAACGGCTCTAAAACCGAAATATGATTCGGCCGGACTCATGGCAGCAGTGGTAACCGATGATTCGTCGGGCGAAGTCCTGATGCTGGCGTTCATGAATGCCGAAGCGCTGGAGAAGACCCTCGAGACCGGCATCGCCCATTTCTGGTCGCGCAGTCGCCAGTCGCTGTGGAAGAAGGGGGAGACTTCGGGTCACGTGCAGGAAGTTGTCGAAATCCGGACCGACTGTGACCAGGATGCGATCTGGATCCGGGCCAGACCGGCTGGCCCGGCCTGCCATACCGGTCGGACCAGCTGCTTCTATCGCCGCATTGTCGATGGCAAGCTGGAATTTGACGAGTGAAACGCAAGCTTGCGATCCTGCTGATGCTGAGCCTTGCAGCTTGCGAGGCGGCCGACCAAGGAAGTTCTGCCGATGAGGCTCCCGATGTGCCGCTGACTTCGCTGGAGCAGGCCGCGATTGATGCCGGCGTGATTCCGGATATCCGCAATGTTACGCTTTCGGGCGCCTTTGAGCGTCAGAGCGAACTGGGCGTCGACCGGTTCTGTGCGGTTGGCAATGACGAGCGTGGCTACCAGGTCGGGGTGCTCGCGGTCTTTGGTCCGGAAAGCAAATGCGAGGGGCTGGGCGAAGCAACGCGGGTCGGAGAGCAGGTGAATATCCGGCTGACCAGCAAGGAAACATGCAGCTTTGAAGCCAGCTTCGACGGTGTGGAACTGCAGATTCCCGGAAGCCTTCCCGAATCCTGCGCTTCCTATTGCACCCCGCGCGCCACGTTCAGCGGCGTCAGTTTCTATCTGGTAGGCGAAGGCGATGCAGTTGCACGCTCCACCCAGGGACGCGAAATCGACAGTCTTTGCCCCGGCTGATATCTTGACGTTTACGTTAGCGTAAGTTATAGAAGCGACATGTCGAAATCATCCAGCCATGCCGAAATCGATACGCCGGACGTCCGCAATCGCGAGACTTTTACGATCTCTGACCTGTCCGAGGAATTCGGTGTTACCGCCCGCGCCCTGCGCTTCTATGAGGACGAAGGCCTGATCACGCCGCAGCGCAAGGGACTTTCCCGGATTTACGGCAAGCGGGATCGTGCCCGACTGGCCTGGATCATGCGCGCCAAGAATGTCGGCTTTTCGCTGTCCGAAATTCGCGAAATGATTGACCTCTATGATATCGGGGACGGCCGGGTGAAACAGAAGCAGGTCACGCTCGAAAAATGCCAGGAGAAGGTCGATCTGCTCAGGAAGCAGCGCAAAGATCTCGACAGTGCGATCAAGGAACTGACCGAATTCATAAAGATTGTGCAGGACACGGTCGTCGGACCCAAAGCACAGCGCGAGTAGAGGATCACAAAATAGAAACAGCGCCGGTATTCCCCGGCTGCTCACAGCAACAGAAAGCACCCCATCATGCCCAGTTATACCGCCCCCATTGGTGAAGTCCGTTTCATCTTCAACGAAGTGCTCAAGCTCGAGAAATATTCCAATGTCTCGGGTTTTGAAAATGCCACGCCCGACATGGTCGATGCGATTCTGACCGAGGCTGGAAAATTTTCCAGTGAGGTGCTCCATCCGCTCAACCAAAGCGGTGACGAAGAGGGCTGTACGCGTCATGACGACGGATCGGTGACCACACCCATGGGTTTCAAGGAAGCCTATGCGCAGCTCATCGAGGCCGGCTGGACGACCTTGTCTGCTCCCGAAGAACTGGGAGGG
>JBCBZY010000349.1:0-2784 GCA_039815115.1 Pseudomonadota bacterium
GTGTTCGCCTATCTGGTCACCAAGGGCGGACTGGTGCGGGAGCATGTGCTGAATTTTGATTCCGACGCACCCACAATAACCTCCAGCCGGGAATATCAGCTGGCCGGTCAGGCCGAGGGCTGTGTCGTCGATGACCGGACCGGGCGTCTCTATGTCGGCGAAGAAGAAGCCGCGATCTGGCTTTTTGACCTCAATGGCGACGGTTTCCAGCCGCAGCGCTTTGCCAATGTGAATGGCCGTGAGCTGGTCGGTGACGTCGAAGGTCTGGCGATCGCGCCGGACGGCGCAAATGGCGGTTATCTTGTCGCGTCAAGCCAGGGTGACAATGCCTATGCTCTCTATGATCTGTTGACCGGCCGGTTTGTCTTTCGTTTTCGGCTGGTTGACGGGGCTGTTGACGGAACATCGGAAACCGATGGTATTGAAGTGATTTCCGGCAGTTTCGGGCCGGATTATCCCGGAGGTCTGATGGTGGTCCAGGACGGCAGCAATGAAGGTCGCACGCAGAATTTCAAGCTGATCAGCTGGCAAAAAGTCCTGAACGCCGTGGCGCAGTAAGGGCAGGGGGCAATCCTTCAATTTGTCCCAGATCAATGCGCCGGGACTGATTCTGATCAACAATGACCATCAAACAATAGGAGATGGTCATGAAATCGATATTGCTGCACATTTGTGATGATGATGCACTGGACTCGCGGATGCAGGTTGCTCTGGATCTGGCCCGGGCACATGAGGCGCATCTGACCTGCCTACAGCCTTCGGTCCAGTTCACGCCGGTGCCCTATGCACCGATGGCGGGGCATTTTGTGTCAGACATCAACATAACCGACATGCAGGAGGCCGAGCAGGCGCATCGGGAAAGGGTGGAGAGCCGGCTCAGGTCCGAAGACGTGCCGTGGAACTGGCAGCTGGGGCTGGGTGATCCGGCGACGCTACTGGTCGAGCAAAGCGGCCTGGCGGACCTGCTGGTTCTCAGTCAGCCGGCGGGGAAGGGGGCAAAGCCCACTGATCCCCTGCCGATTGCCGGCGAAGTGGCGATCCACGCCCATGCCGCAACAATGATTGTCCCCGCGGAAAACACGTCCTTTGTTTCCGTCAAGCCGATCGTGGTTGCCTGGAACGGCTCGAAAGAGTCTTCGCGCGCGATCCGCTTTGCCTTGCCGATCCTGAAAATGGCCAGTGATGTTCATGTGGTCACGGTGGATGAGGGCAAGCAATTGCCGCCGCTCGACGCCTCCACTTATCTATCACGCCATGGCGTGTCTTCGGACTTGCATCAGCTCAATGCCGGTAAAAACAAGACGGGGCAGGTTATCGAGGAATTTGCCCGTGAAGCTGGGGCTTCGGCGATTGTCATGGGTGCCTACGGGCATTCCCGGCTTCGCGAAACGCTGATGGGCGGTGTCACGCGCGATCAACTGAGGGGTTCCCGCCTGCCTTTGATCATGGGACATTGAACCCGGGCAAGTTCGTCAGACCAGCTGGGCCATCGACATTTCTTCCAGCCGTTCGGGCTGCAGGATGCGGACATGACGCCGATCAGGCAGGTCAATCAGGCCCGCTTTTTTCATCTGCGTCATCTGCCGACTGACGGTTTCGATCGTCAGTCCCAATATGTCTGCCACCTGTTGCCGGCCAAAGGGCAGCTCGAAGGCCGCCAGTGCGTTATCGCCCGTGGAACAATCGTTGCCGCCGAGCTTCTGCGACATTTCCAACAGGAAGGAAGCGACCTTTTCCGGCGCTGTCTTGCGGCCCAGCAACAACATCCAGCGTCGCGCCCGGTCGAGTTCGTCCAGGGTTTTTTCCAGCAGCTTGTGCTCCATTTGCGGATGCTCGGGCGTGAATTTTTCAAAGTCGGCGCGGGCAAATGCGCAGAGTTTGGCGTCGGTGAGCGCAGTGACGGTATATTCGTTGGTATCGCCAAAAGGCCTTCCGACAAAATCGGACGGATAGGCGATGCCGATAATCTGTTCGCGTCCGTCATCCAGTGAAGAAGTCAGCTTGAACACGCCGCTGATGATATTGGCAACGGTCAGCGACTGATCGCCTTCCCACATCAGGGACTGGCCTTTTTGCATCGACAGGGATCTGCCAATGCGGTTGAGCACGCCCAGTTCCTCGGGATCAAGTGCGGAACAGATGGCCTGGTTACGGACTGCGCAGGTTTCACATGGGTTCATGGGCCTGCCTTAGCCAATTGTCACTGCTCCTGCAATCCGGGGGAGAACCGAAATTGCCAACATGTCGGAATAGAAGCCGTCTAATGCTCAATCCGTGGTTGCGATCTCGGGTTCCCGTCGGGTCCTTGCAAATATGTCCCACAAGGCAAGAAAAAGGGCGGCGAGCAGCGGCCCGATCACGATTCCGTTGAAACCCAGAAGCTGCAGGCCACCAAAGGTGGAAATCAGGATCACATAATCAGGAATTCGGGTGTCTCGTCCGACCAGGATTGGTCGCAGGATATTGTCGACCATGCCAATGATGAACAGCCCGCAGAAAACCAGCACAACACCTTGCCAGACGGCACCGGTGACGATGAGATAAATGGCAACCGGAACCCAGACCAGACCGGTTCCAATGGCCGGCAACAGCGACAAAATACCCATGGAAACGCCCCACAGAAGCGCACCGCGAATGTCCAGCATCCAGAATATCACACCGCCAATCGTCCCCTGCAATATGGCGACGATAATACTGCCCTTGATCGTCGCCTGGATCACGGTCACGAATTTGCCGAACAGGATGTCCCGCTGCTCGCGCTGCATCGGAATGGCCCGCTCGACA
>JBCBZY010000242.1:0-4523 GCA_039815115.1 Pseudomonadota bacterium
ATCTTCCATCACCTGATCACCCTGCCCACCTATCACACGGCTGCCTTGTCGACCGACAATCTCGCGAAGGAATATTTCGGAGACGCCGGCATGCTGGGTTATGTCCTTGGCGTGCAGCGCAAGGAGATCCGCGAAGGCATTGCCTGTGTCAAACACCAGAACATGTCCGGCAGTGACATCGGTGATGACCACAAGGAATATTTTGCTGGCGAAGCGGCTTTGAAAGCTGGTGGTGTTCATAACACCATGAACCAGTTCGGCTAACGCAAGACAACTCAACAACCTTATTCCTGGGGAGGAATACACTATCCGTCGGCAGCAATGCCGGCGGATTTTTCTTTTTGGTGAAAAGTTTTTTCTGCAAGATTCCAGAAGCTTCTCCATTTGTTTCATGGCGTGTGATTGGCGTCACCGGGTCGGGCAGTCCGGTCTCTCATAAAGGCTGCGAAACGCAAGCAATGGAGACCCAAATGACCAATATCAAACCCGCAAAACTCGTGACCGCAACTGTCATCCTCGCGCTCGGACTCTCCGCTCAGGCGGCTCAGGCGAAAGGCAGCGACCAGTATCAGTCGAACGGCAATCAGCAGCAGGTGGGCCTGCTCCTTCCCGCCGTCCAGAAAGTTCGTGCATCAAACTCAAGCAGCAGCCAGGACGGGAGAGATCTGCTGATCGTCAACAATGGCGACGGCAGCGATTTCTTCGAAATCGAGCTTCGCAAACTGTTCCGGTATCTCGCTCCCCGCGAATAGGCCGCTGACCCGCAGTCTATCCCCTCACCAATCCTCTCCGACTGGCCCGGTCTGCCTAGTGCGGCCCGGGCCGTTCTTTATTGCACCTTCTTCATCTCCGTGAACGCGCCCTGCGGGGTGCCCCAGAGCTGAGTGCCATCGAGATCAAATCCACGCTCTGCTTCCAGCAGACTATTTGCCGACAACCGGGTTTCTGATCCGATGCCAATCCGTTTCTGACGACGCTGGGAATAGATTGTGCACTCGACCGGATCGACACGGCCGCGCCACGTCCCGCCTTCGCCCTCACCCCTATCATAAAGCCAGCGCTGCTCGCACCCGGCTTCCATGGTGAGCTTCAATGCCTTTTTGTCGAGCGCTTTCAAAACCCCTGGATGCCGGGGCGCAGAGGCGAAAAGCTCTGGTGCCTTCAGACTCCACGTAATCTGAGATACGCCGCCACCGGGTGCAGCAACCAGTTGCAGCACACGCTGCCGATATGCCCGCCGTTCGGTTCGGGTTTCGGGGCCCTGGTTGCGCTGAAAATAGATCCACTCGCCGGGTCCCATATTGTGCACCGGAACGCGAAAGTCCTCGACCCGGTTACCCTTGTCATCCGGATCCGAAGCGAACTGGCCGGTCATAGCCTCCGCCAGGCTTTCTGGCGTGTCAGCTGCGACTGGGCCGCCCTTTCCGTCGGAAAAATAATTGCATCCGGTCAATGCGGGGGCGAACACAAGAATTGCAAACAATTGTCCTTTCTTCATTTCGACACTTCCTGCAACTTCCGAATCTCAGCGAGATTTTCTGGCGGTTTCTGCCACAGTGGCGCTTCGGTGGTGATATAGCTGCGCAGCGTTTCCGGCACATCGGCAAAGCTGTCCACGCGCCAGGTGATCAGGTGCATGATACTGGGGCCGCCGCCGGCCCAGGGAGGTGCCGCGCCATAGCGGACCCAGCTGAGCTGATGGGGTTTGCCGACCGAACCCTCGGGTTGCACAAAGAAATCATAGTTTTCGAACGCTTGATAACGCGGTACCACCCCATCTTTGGGCGGTCCCACCGGAAAATCGAGATAGATGGGAGCGGTAAACACTGCCGTGTCTCCCAGCATGCGGGCGGTGATATCCCGGCCGGGCCCGATGCGGTTCACGCGCGCTCCGCTGCCCTGTTCGACGAACGTCTCGACTTCACCGTCCTTCAGTTCATAACTGATAAACTGATAGGGATAGGCGACCGGCTCAACCGGGATATCATTGACCTTGCGGAGCACTTCCCCAGTTTCCGGATCGCGGAAAATGTAAATCTTGCGATTATACTGGTGAGCCAGCGCTCTCGCCGGATCCGGCCAGTACATGCGTGCGGTATCATAGCCTTCCATGCGGGCGAGGATCTTCCCGTCGGGATAACTGCGCATGGTGCCGATGCTGTACCAGTAAACCGGCGTTCCGGTGCCAACCCGGGCATCGACCCAGCGCTGGAACAGCTCGGGCGTGAAGGGTTCCGCTCGGGCCGGTACGGCGATGGTCAACGCAGCAGCCAGCATGGCGACAACATTGCGCAACAACCTCAACATGTTCATTTCCTTCATCCCTTGTTTGTTCGCTGCGACCGCTGACCCTGCTGCAATTTGGATCATGAGCCAGCGAAAATCAATCCGCTCCCCCGTCACGTTCAACATAGAATAGCGGGTGGAACTCTATCTCTACATCCGGTTCCGCAACGCCTAGCGGCAATATCTGGAAAAAGTCCTTCGGTTGCCGCTCCGGGCATAGTTGGGGAAATCCCCGAAAGCCGAAGCGCCGGTAATAATCCGGATTGCCCACCAATATGCAGCCTGCAGCCCCGCGCTGGCGCAGCTCGGCCAATCCGGCTTCGATCAGCTGTTCCCCAATACGCTGGCTCTGCAGTTCTGGCTCCACCGACACCGGTCCCAATGCATACCATCCAGGAGAACCGTCGGCGGCGATGGCGCGCGTAAAGGTCACCTGCCCGACAACTGCATCGTCCTGTTCCGCCACCAGCGATATCTCCAGTGCACCCGCTTTGCGGAACCGGTCGATCAGGTCCTGCTCGTTGCCATCAGAAAAGGGCATCGGCGCGAACGCCCGCGCGGTGATGTCATATATTCTCGCCTGATCGGATGGCTTTTCACCTCGAATGGAGATTTGCGGTTCGCCCCTGTCTTGTCCTCGATTATCCATCATCACACCTTGATAACCCCGAAATACATCATCGCAAGAAAACCCAGCAGCAGCAGGATCAGAACCAGTCGGAAAGCGCGCCACAAGTACTCGCCCCGGGACCGCGGCGGTGTCACCGGTTCAGCCGGAGTGAGAATTTCCAGCGCCGCCAGCTCATCATCAACTGGCATCTGGCCGATAGCCCAGGCTTGCATCAATTGAGTCATCCGCCAGATCCCTCCGAGAGTATAATCCGCTTTCCGATAATGGCGCTGAACGTGTCCCGCATAGAAATAATCGAGCATATCGGCGCCCACCGCAGGCTCGATCGCAAACTTCCCGTCATCAAGAATCGGGCCTTCATAATTTGCCTCGGCCAGAAAATTTTCCCGGATCTCCATTTGTTGCCAGGCTGCCTTCGCGATTATCAGCAACGTCTCCGGCGTTGGTTCCGGACCATGCAATCCGGGACTGCCCCGGCCAGAACGCGGCTCCCAGTCATAGCCCTTTGCCGGGTACGGATATTTGATATCGGGGTAATTCGGGTCCATGTCATCCTCATACGGCCACTATTGTGCCGCATCCCCTTCTTGCAATTGCCGCATGCGGAGCAGCAGATACAGCGCGAACCCGACCGCCACACCGGGAATGATTCCGAGCACGGCGCAGATCCAGCCATGGCGAACCCCCAGCGCTTTGGCTTCATAGGCGATCCAGGCGACAAGAATAACCCAGCAGGCGAGCACATCGGTCGAATAGCCGCTGGCATAGGGATTGACGAAACCGGCAGCAAAAGCACCGACCACGTCCCCGCTAACAAGGACCGGCGGCAATACTATCAGGCAGAAGACACCGAGAAAAATCGCCGCCGCGAAGATGATCGTCGCTTTGAAAAATGATGTGGACATGAAATTTCCCTGATTTGTTTATGAAGATTCTTGAGCGGCTACACAGTCTTGTCGATGGGCCCGCAGCGCCAGTCCGGCATCGGCGCTTCGCCCAGTGCTACGGCAACCGCTTCTCGCGCCTGCAGCCGGGTGCTGTCGAGTACCGGCAATGGCGACACATCCGGCGTCACCAGCAGCGGGATCTCGGTACAGACCAGCGCCACGGCACCACAGCCTCGCCCCGCCAGACCACCGATGATCCGCACGAACTCTTGCCGCGTATCTTCGCGAAATTCGCCGAGGCACAATTCGCCGAAAATCGCTTCGTGAATAATCTCGCGATCCGCTTCATCGGGAATGCTCCGCTCCAGATTCCGGCGCGCCAGCGCATCGCGATAGACCGGGCCTTCCATGGTCCAGCTGGTGCCGAGCACGGCAACATGGCTTCGTCCGTCCGCCTGTGCCTGCGCCGCGACGACCTCGGCAATATGCAGGCAGGGGATCGGAAAATCCGGGCCGGGCTGTTCCAGTGCGATATGGGCGGTATTGTCGGGCAGGATGAAGAAATCCGCCCCCGCCGCCGCCAGCCGCTCGGCATCCTCGAGAAACAGCTGGCGCAGCGCCGCGAGGTCACCTCTCTCCCAAAGCTCCAGCGTCGGCGCCATCGGCCCGCCGCTGATCGTGATCTGCGGATGGTCATGCGCGCCCATCCGGCGGATGCC
>JBCBZY010000151.1:0-6689 GCA_039815115.1 Pseudomonadota bacterium
AATGCAGCCATGGGTGGCATAGCCATATTCGACATCGCTGCCGTGGATGGAAATGCCGTCATTGGTCATGCGCAGCATGTAGGGCATGGGTGTATGATAGAGGTTGGACACATGGTCCTTGCTCTTTTGCGTAATCGGAAACACACCGGTTGGCGTGGGCTTCTCGTCAGCACCGAAGAGAATGGCGGCGGCGCCAATTTCATAGCCGCCGCGGAACACCGAAATCGACTCGGCTTTCAGGTCGACGGTGATGATGATCGGACCGTCCGGCACGCCTTCATCATCCCATTTGTAGAACCCGTGCACAAATGGTTCGTCAATTTGCAGCACGCGTTTGACAGTGAAAGGAGAACTGCTGGCCAATGGCAAGGGACTGGATTTCGGCGGTTCGATTTCATCAGGCACGTCTATGCTCACGGTTTCAGGAGCAGGCTTGGCGGGATTCTCCGCAACCTCCGCAGCTGGGACTTCGGTCCCGTTATCGGCAGGTCCGGTGGAAGCGGAAGAGGCAATCGCCCGGGTCAGACCGAGCACCAGCAGCGCCAGCAAGGCCAGACCGGCCAGAATCAATATGGCGGCGCTCGCGCGCAGGGCTATTTTCTGAACCATGGTCGTCTCCTTTCGCGTTAACGGAATATTTACCAGTCGAACGGTGAAAACCAGCGCTTATTCGGCTCCGTCCCGTTGCGATACGCTCCCTCTGCATTTGTTAAAAATGACCGTTAACCAGCCGCAATGATGGAATTTTGCCCTGGATCTGCGAGTCTGTGCCGACAATCATGGCCGGTCCGCCACGTAGAGATTGCAGCAATTCTCTGCAGCCGCTAGCAGACGGTCCGTGAGCAGCTCCGCACCCCATCCCTTTGCCATCGCGAATTTCCGCTATCTGTGGTTCTCGCGGCTGACTTCGATGTTTGCGCTTTATGCGATGATGCTCATTCTCGGCTGGCAGGCCTATAATCTGGCGCGTGAAGACATGGGAGTCGCGGCTTCGGCCGGGATATTGGGTCTGCTAGGTCTGTTGCAATTCGTGCCGCTGTTCATTCTCACCCCGCTGGTCGGATGGGTTGCGGACCATATGGACAGGCGCTGGATCGCCCGGATTGTTCTGGGCGCCCAGGCAGCCATCGCACTCACCCTCGCGCTGCTGACGATGAGCGGGCAGATCAGCCTGAACGCCATCTACATCATTGCCGTCCTGCTGGGTGTTTGCCGGGCCTTTCTGGGACCGGCGATCACGGCGCTTGCGCCCAATCTGGTGCCGAAGGGGTCGCTTCCTCGCGCTATCGCCCTCTCGACCATCGCCTGGCAGGTTGGCGTCATCGCCGGGCCCGGCATGGCCGGCCCTCTGTACAAGATCGATCCCGCCCTGCCCTATCTGGTCTGTGCGCTACTCTATGGACTCGCGACGCTATCCATTTTTCTGATCGGTCCTGTTGCCCGCAGCGCCATTGACCGAACCAAAGGTCCGTTTCGCCAGGTCATGGACGGCATGGGCTATGTTTGGTCGAACAAGCTGGTTCTGGGCGCGATCACGCTGGATCTGCTGGTCATGTTCCTCGCCGGAGCCACGGCAATGATTCCGGTATTTGCAAAGGATATCTTGGGTGCCGGTGAAATCGGCCTATCGCTGCTTGCCGCCTCACCAGCCATCGGCGCGGTCATTGTGGCTGGGATATTCTCCTTCGCGCCGCTGTCCCGCAATGTCGGCAACATGATGCTGATAGCCATGGCGGTGTTCGGCATTGGCACGATCGGTTTCGGTCTCAGCACCTCATTACCGCTGTCCATGGCTTTCCTTGCCCTGTGCGGAGCCGCCGACATGTTTGGTGTCTATGTCCGCAGCTCTTTGATCCAGCTTCACACCCCCGATGACAAGCGCGGGCGGGTCAATGCGGTCAGCCAGATGACGATCAGTGCATCCAACGAACTGGGCGATGCGCTATCCGGCGGACTGGCCGTTTTGTTCGGCCCCATCGCAGCCATTGTCGCGGGCGGTGCAGGTGCTATAGTGGTGACAGGAATCTGGTCCCGGCTGTTTCCTCAGCTGGGTGCCGCAAAAACATTTGATCCACCCGACGACCTCGATTCGGACCCCTTGCCGGACGGGAAAACATCGTCGAACGTGACATGAAGACTGACAGGAGAACGGAAACATGATCGCCAGCTCAATTCTCGAAACCATCGGAAACACGCCGCATATCAAGATGCAGCGGCTGTTTGGCGATGCCAGCGTCTGGGTAAAGTCCGAACGCTCCAATCCCGGCGGTTCGATCAAGGATCGGATCGCGCTGGCCATGATCGAGGATGCGGAAAAATCGGGTGCCCTGAAACCAGGAGGCACGATTATCGAGCCAACGTCGGGCAATACCGGTGTCGGCCTCGCGATGGTCGCTGCGGTGAAGGGATACAAGCTGATCCTCGTCATGCCCGAGTCGATGTCACTGGAACGCCGCCGCCTGATGCTCGCCTATGGTGCCAGTTTCGACCTCACGCCCAAGGAAAAGGGCATGAAGGGCGCGATCGAGCGGGCGACGGAACTGGTCGAACAGAATGCCGGATCCTGGATGCCGCAACAGTTTGACAATCCGGCCAATGTCGACGTCCATGTGCGCACCACGGCGCAGGAGATCCTCGCGGATTTCGCCGATAGTCCGCTCGATGCAATCATCACCGGTGTCGGGACAGGCGGTCACATTACCGGTGTGGCCGAGGTTTTGAAAAAGGAATGGAGCGGTCTCAAGGTTTACGCAGTCGAACCGACCATGTCGCCGGTGATCAGCGGTGGCCAGCCTGGGCCGCACCCCATTCAGGGGATCGGCGCCGGGTTCATTCCGGGCAATCTGCATACACAAAGCATAGACGGCGCGATTCAGGTGGATCCAGCCGATGCCAAGGCGATGGCACTGCGAGCCGCCAAGGAGGAGGGCATGCTGGTGGGTATCAGTTCCGGGGCGACGCTCGCAGCTATCGCCCAAAAGCTTCCCGATCTGGGAGGAAATGCCAAGGTTCTGGGCTTCAACTATGATACGGGTGAGCGCTATCTCTCGGTACCGGAGTTTTTACCCGAAGAATGAGCTCCATCGAAGTCAATACGTTCACCTATCATCACGATGATCTGGAACTGCAGGGGTATCTGGCGCAACCCAGCCGGTATCCCCGTGCGGGCATATTGATTGTCCCGACCATTTCGGGACCAACGAAGATCATGCATGACCGGGCGCGGTGGCTGGCTTCTCTGGGCTATTCGGCCATGGTCTGCGACATTTATGGACAAGGCCATATTGAGGATATGCAAAAGGCGAGGCTTCTGGCCAGCGCGTTGCGGTCCGACGCGGAAAATTATCGCGCGCGCTTCCGTTGCGCCCTCGACGAACTGCGCACCCGTTCCAAGCTTGCCAACGAGCGGATTGCCGCCATCGGCTATTGCATGGGCGGAGAAATTGTTCTGGAAATGGCCCGCAGCGGCGAAGATCTCGCGCTGGTGGTCAGTTTTCATGGCCTTCTCGCCACACCGCTGCCAGCCAAGCGCGGAACCATAAAGTCCCGGATCCTCGTCTGCCATGGACGCGCTGATCCTCTCGTCTCCCCGAAGCAGGTAAGAGCTTTTCTGGAAGAAATGGATATCGCCGGTGCCGATTGCCACATGCATATCTATTCCGGCGTAGTGCATGGTTTCACTGATCCGGCCAGCGACACCAGTCCCGTCGACGTCGTCAAGTACAACGAGTCAGCTGACCGCCAAAGCAAGGCTGCCATGCTGAGCATGTTTGATGAGCTCTTCTGATACGAGCCTGACCGGGGTCCGGACCTGAAAATCAGCCCGGCCCGAACCCCTTGCGACCCTGACGGGCTGTTCAAGGCTATTCGTGAACCGCCGATTTAGTCGGGCTTGCCGTCGCCGTCATCGTCCAGAAGATCGGGTTCACCGTCTCCGTCCGTATCCCAGGCATCGGGCTTGCCGTCACCACTGCGATCCCATGCATCCGCGGTGCCATCACCGTCCGTATCTATGGTCGGGGCCGGCACTTCCGAATCCTCGGGTTCTTGCTGGGTCGTTTTCTCCATTTCCGGAGAGGCCAACGCACCGGTTGCCATAGACAGGCCCGCGCCGACCGTAATCAGATAGGGCGTCATGCGTATCCGGGGCTTCAAGCTGTTTCTGGAATGCATTGCATATACTCCTTATGCAGTCATTCCCCTGTCACTTTCCTTTTCGTCGGGATGTTTCCGAAATGCCAGCGAAAGGCGATGTTACGGGTGATTCGAACGACAGGCACGACGGATTGCGCGAGTTGATCGATAATCGGCGCAGATTTGTCGAACTTTGAACACATTTGATGGTCAATTTTGGAAAAGCAGGGTCGGGGACGCGAAACTTCTCAGGACTTTGAACGATGAAAAAGGAAGCAGACTCAAGCAAAGCAAGCGACAAGGGAACCAGGAATTCCCGCCCCCTTGTTATCAGAATCGGTAAAAAACTCAGGAAAAGCGCCAATCGCTTTGCCGGCTCGCAGTCACTTATTCCCACCACTCCACTGCATCAGAGCGACATTTTTCCGTGGACCACAGAATTGGGAGAATACTGGCAAACCATTGCCGAAGAGGCCGCTGGCATTTTGCAATATCGCGATGCGGTGCCACCATTGAAGGATATTTCCCCCGACCATGCGCGAATCGCTGGCGACGGCAACTGGCGATCCTTTTTCCTCGTCGGATATGGCTATCGGGTGGAAGACAATTGTACGCGCGCACCGAACACAGCCTCGCTGATCGAAAGCATACCGGATCTGAACTCCGCCTTCTTCTCGGTCCTTGAACCGGGCGCCGTGATCCCTCGGCACAGAGGCGTGACGCGAGGGCTCGTAACCTGTCACCTTGGGCTAGACATTCCCGTCCCCAATGAGAATTGCTGGATGAAAGTGGACGATCAGCGCGTCCATTGGAAAAACGGCGAGTGGCTGATCTTTGACGACAGCTATGTCCACGAGGTCAAGAACGAAACCAGCCAGACGCGCGTGATCCTGCTGTTGCAGGTCAAAAGACCGATGCGACTTCTCGGGAAGGTTGCCAATGACCTTGCCCTGTGGGGAATCCGCCGGTCACCCTTTGTGCAGGATGCCCGGCAGAATCTCGACAAATGGGAAGAAGCGTTCAGGCTGGCGGAAGATAACCGCGCTGCCTGAATGATTGATCAGGCGACGGCGAACATTTCCGGTTCGAGCGCCATGATCGCATCACTGCCACCTTCGATTTTGCGGCGCAGGCTGCCAGTATCCGGCAGGAAACGCTCGGCAAAATACTGAGCCGTGACCAGCTTCGCTTCATAATATTTCGCATTGTCCGTGCCGCTGTCCAGCGCTTCAGAAGCAGCCTTGGCCATTCTCAGCCACATCAGGCCAAGCGACACAATGCCCATGATGTGCATGTAATGATAGGCCCCGGCCCCCGCATTATTGGGGTTGGTCATGGCATTTTGCATAAACCACATGGTGGCTTTCTGCAGTTCGCCATTGGCTTTTTCCAAAGCTTCCGCAAAGTCCTTCAAGCGGTCATTGGACTTGGCTTCAGTCACCTCTTCGGTGATCAGCTTGAACAGCGCCTGCACGGCACGCCCGCCGTTCTGACCCAGTTTGCGACCGACCAGGTCCATTGCCTGAATGCCGTTGGTGCCTTCATAGATCATCGCGATCCGGGCATCGCGCACAAACTGCTCCATACCCCATTCGGTAATATAGCCGTGGCCGCCGTAAACCTGCTGGGATTCGGTGCAGATGTCATAACCCTTGGCGGTGCCATAACCCTTGATCACCGGCGTCAGCAAGCTGATCAGGTCGTCGGCCGTCTGCCGCTCTTCCTCGGTCTCCGCTTTGGCCGCCAGATCGACCTGCAGCGCACCCCAGAGAACCAGCGCCCGCATGGACTCGGTAAAGGCCTTCCCGTCCATCAGCATCCGGCGCACGTCGGGATGGACGAAAAGCGTGTCCGCCTTTTCTTCCGGATCCTGCGCACCGGTGAGCGCGCGGCCCTGACGGCGGTCGCCGGCATAGGTCACGGCGTTCTGATAGGCGATCTCGCCTTGTGCCAGACCTTGCAGTCCGACGCCCAGCCGGGCGGCATTCATCATGATGAACATCGCACGCAGGCCCTTGTTCTCTTCGCCGACCATATATCCGGTCGCACCATCATAATTCATGACGCAGGTTGCATTGCCGTGGATGCCCATCTTCTCTTCGATCGAGCCACAGCTGACGCCATTGCGCTCGCCCAGCGAGCCGTCGTCGTTGACGAGGAATTTTGGAACGATGAACAGCGAAATACCTTTCGAACTGTCCGGCGCATCCGGGGTCTTCGCAAGCACGAGGTGGATGATATTCTCTGCAAGATCGTGTTCACCAGCCGAGATGAAAATCTTCTGTCCGGTGATGGCATAGCTGCCACCCGGCTGCGGCACGGCCTTGGTACGGATCAGCCCCAGGTCGGTTCCGCAATGCGCCTCGGTCAGATTCATGGTGCCGGTCCATTTTCCGGAAATCATGTCCGGAACATATTTCTGTTTCTGTTCCTCATCGCCTTCGACCAGGATCGACGCGATCGCGCCCTGTGTCAGGCCAGTGTACATTTCCAGCGCCTGGTTCGCGGAAATCATGAATTCCATGACCGCATTGCCAACAACGCGAGGCAAGCCC
>JBCBZY010000086.1:0-9482 GCA_039815115.1 Pseudomonadota bacterium
CAAGTTGTCGCGAAACGCGATCATCTCGCGAAACTTGTCAGCCGCCGGCCCATCTGGGCGACGCCGCCGGTCTTGGACATGTGGACATCATGCGGGAATTTCAGACCATTGTCTTCGGTTGGCTTTTCATCGAGTGAAATCCGCTTGCGAGGCGGGTTTTTGCCGCCGGGCTTGAGCAGGACAGCCGGCCGGAACTGGGGATGGGCGATGCCGAAATCCGACGCATTTTCCAGTTTTGTATCGGTCAATCTCGTGTCCAGTCCATCGTGGCAATCCGCGCAGAATTTTTGCGCAGTGGGTTCCATAGCACCCGCGCCTTCATGCTCGGTGTGACATTCGACACACCTGCCCCGCGGTTTGTTGAACGCGGCAGCAAAGGCGGCACCCACTCTGGCCAAGCCCTCCGGGTCACCCATTGATGTCTGCAGGCGATCCGGCGCGGCATGGTCATGCGCATCATCTTCATGACAGCTCATGCAACTGGTGTCGGTGACGGTGACGAAGGCATCGACATGGCAGGCCTGACAATCGCCTTCGAGCGCATGGTGCGCATCGCTGAGCGCGCCGGATGACCACATCGTGTCGGCATGGAACTGGTCTGGTCGCTCTTCCACACCCCTGTAAGTGGCCCATGTGTAAATGGGCCAGATCAGGAAGGCGACCAGGACCAGACCGACGAAACTCCAGGCGCTCATGCGCTTGCCGGGCAGCAAGCCTTTCAGGGTATAGAGCGCGCCCTCTTCCCGATCCTCGGCAGAATCTGACAGCGCCTCCACCCGCTTGACGGTCAGGATGATGCCGTCATCATCCTTGCTGACCGAAATGACATGTCCGCCAAACCCCAGTTCCGCTCCGTCAGCCGGATCGAGGGTGGTCGACAATTTGTCCCGGCCATCGACCGAGAATTTCTGCCCCGATATGCTCTCTATCTCGATCGTGCCATCGTCGAGCTCTCGGATCACCGCATGTTCGGGATTGACCGCGAGGTCGGGCAGGTGAATGGCGCTCTCGGCATTGCGTCCGATGGCTATTTCGGCTTCGCTGAACGGATTGGCCCGGATGATTTCCCGGCCATCTGCCGTAACCGCGATCTGGCGAACGATAAATGTCATGCGTTTATCTCCCGCCTACCAGTAAAAAAAGACGCTGATGATATGCGCGGAAAGCGATGCAATCAGGGCGAATGTCATGGGGACATGGACGAACAGCCAGACCTGGAGCATCGCCTTCAGCCGCAGGTGCCGCCGGACCCGCGCCAGCGTCGCTTCCTTTTTCTGGAGCAGCGCATCAACCTTGTCGAGCGGATCGTCACCCCCCATGCGCGGCTGATAGGCGCGCTCCCGCCTCAGGTCAGCCTGCGCACGGCGGGTCTCGCAATTGGGATATTTGCCGGATATGCGCCGGAAAAAGCCGCCGCCAAACGGGTCCTGTTCGAGCGATTGCTGCACCAGCGCCGCATGTTCCGCGGAAAGTGGCTGGGCCGCTTCGTGCAGCTGCCGGTCAAGCGATCGCAGATTTTCCAGCATCTCCGTTTCGGTCATCTCGTCGCGATTGTCGGACAGCGCCTGCGGGATCGTGGCATAGAACCAGATTCCGAAAATGCCGGAGATGATCACGATCATCATGAAGGCATAGGCGGCGGTATGGATGTTCCAGCCGAACTGGAAGCCGGTGTGGAGTGTGCCGATAACGATCAGGCTGAGACCGAGATAGATATGGGCCGAGGTCCAGGCCTTGAGCGACCAGCTGCCCGGGGTCATCGCCCGCTTACGCACGCCCAGCATGGTCAGCCACAGGATCAGCAATGCGCCGATGGTGCCCAGCGTATAGCCATACCAGCTGCCGCCATTGTGGCGCGGCGACACGTCGATGAAGAGATAGCTGACAATCGATACCAGCATGATCGCCGACGCGATCTTTAGCCAGCGATAGCCAGCATGTTTGAGAAAGCCGTCATGCATGGCGACGGTCTTGCGCGCCACTTCACCGGGAACAGGAACAGAAGCCATTATGTGCTCCCTCCTGATCTGAGGTGCTCCGCACTTGATGCGGAGCCCAGGGGGCTTGTTTCCCACAGCAGCGCCTGACGCTCTGGGTTCCGCATCAAGTGCGGAACACGGCTACATAATGTCGAAGGGCCCATCATGCGTCCTCCTGCTCGAGTTTGGCGACGGTCAGGAATTCTTCCGGTGCCACCCGGATCGCCGCGCCCGTCGGACAGGCGCGGACACAGGCGGGACCGCCGCTGATCCCGGCGCACATGTCGCACTTGATCGCTTTCTTGGGTTTCTCGACCGCCGGATCGCTATTATCCGCCACCCAGTTCTTGTCCGGTTCACCCGGTCCCGGTCCAAAGCCAAACAGCAGCCAGTTCAATATGCCCGGCTTTTTCGGCGGCACTTTGTCCATCCGGATCACACCATAGGGACAGTAACGCTGGCAATTGCCGCAGCCGATGCAGGTGTCATCGATAAACACCTCGCCGTCCGGGCCACGATGGATGGCATCGGGCGGGCAGTCGGACATGCAGTGCGGATGTTCGCAATGCCGGCAGCTGGTGGGGACATGAAGATGCGCATAGGTCCGCCCCGCCTCGCGGTCGAGGCGGCTCAGCCCTTCATGGCTGTCAGCACAGGCCTTCTCGCAATTGTCGCAGCCGACGCAGAGATTCTCGTCGATTAGCAATACATCAGTGGCTTCGCCGATCCCGTTGTCGACGAGGAAATTGGCAACCCCGCTATACATGTCGACAACACCGGAAAAGCTGTCCTTCTTCGCCTCGACAAAGGCGTTCACATCCTGACGCGAGGCCATGTCCTTCTTCGCCCGGTTGAGCAAATCGGGATGCTGGTCGAGCACCTTCTTGAACGCATCGCCGACAATCTTGATCACTTCCGACTTAATAGCGGCTTTCACGGTTGCGGTGCGGACACCACCGGCGATCAGCGTCATCTCCCCGACATAGGAGCCTGCGGGCAGGTAGGAGAGAAAGACGGGCTTGCCGCCAATTTCCTTTTCGACCACCATCGAACCGACGCGGATGACGTAAATGTCGTTGCCTTCATCGCCCTCGTTGATAATCGCTTCCCCGGCGCGGACATTCATGATCTCGCTGGTCTCGACAACCTCCGCGATATCTTCCTTCGTCAGCCCGGAACCGAACATCTGCAGCAATTGCCGCTCGGTCGAGATCCGCGTGATCGCGCGCTTCGCAGCCGGAACCGAGGCTTGGAGTTTCAGCGCCGCGGTCCGCGAGATTTCGACGACGATCAGATCCTCCGCCGCGCGGATGGTTGCCCCGCGCCGCCGTCCGGAGATCAGGCCAACTTCGCCAAATATCGAACCTTCCTCGATCGGCACCGTAACTGACGAATTGTTGGGGTCGATCTCCACCGCGACCGATCCCTGGCCAATGGCGAAAAGCGAACTGCCGGGATCGTTCTTTTCGAAAATCACTTCGCCCTTGCGATATTGCCGGGGCTCGCTGTCGAGCATGAATTCGCGCATCTGCAGCGGCGACAATTCGTTGAGAATGGTCACATTGCTGCGGAAAAATTCCAGCCAGTCGTCGACCGAGCGGCCTTTTGGCAAGACGCTGAACTTCTCCTCCAGGATCGGCTCGTCCGCCGGTTTCAACTCGCTATTGCCGTTGATAAACTCGATGACATCATAGCCCTGATTCATGCAGTGCTTGATCAGCGGATAACCGGCGAGCGCGCCGATCACATAAATGCCCTTCTTGGTGCTTTCAAAGGCCGGAGACAGCTTGGGATAGGCCTCGCGGTCCTCGCTGGTAAACTCGATCCCGCATTCCTCGACAAATTTCCGCGGCGGGGCCGAGCCCATGCGCGCGATAATCCGGTCGCATTTGATGGTTTCCTGGCCATCGCGGGTTTCGAGCACCAGCTCGCCGTCCTTCACTTCGGCCGGTGTGGTTTCGGTGCGGACATCCACCTTGCCCTGCTCGCCCGCCTCCATCAGCAGCTTCACATTGGCTTTTTTGGCGCGCGCAAATTCGGGCGAGCGGTTGAGAATGGTGACGATATTATTCTGCGCCGCATCGGCGGCCAGACCCAGCGCATTCTCGATACCGGCATCGCCAGACCCGATCACGGTGATATGTTCGTCATAATATTCACCCGGATCATCGAGCTGATATTGCACCAGCTTGTTGTCGCCACCCGGACAGCGCATCAGGTTGGGATTGCCCTGGGTGCCGATCGCCATGACAATCGTCTCGGCCTTGACCGTCTCGCCGCTTTTCAGCGTGATCGTGAAATTGCCTTCTTCGCCTTCGATCTTCACCGGCTCTGCATTATACTGGACATTGACGCCGCAAGCCGCCGTCTGGTCGTCCCAGGTACCGAGTATGGCCTCGCGCTTGCCAGCGTCGAAATCCATGTCGGAGCGCAGTACCAGCTGGCTGGGCGTCGCCATGACATGCTTGCCCTTCTGATATTTGAAGATCGTGTCTGACAGATGGTCGGTCTTTTCGAGCAGGACATGCTTGAGTTTCAGCTGCGCCGCGCGACCGGCGGCACTCATGCCCGCTGGCCCGGAACCGACTATGACAACTCGATATATGTCCGACACGCGCTTGCTTCCCCCTCTTGCCCTTCCCGGTCAACGCTCCCTCATGCGTTTTTGCGACCGGAACCAGCAATCTTTTCGGCTTTAGCGCGACCCCAAAAGACCTGATTAACCATCATCTTACCAAAAAGTCTTTTCAATGCCAGTGCTAAATATCACTGCATCAGGGCCGCATTCCGGCGATCGACGCGCCCGAAACATTCGCCCGAATTATTCGCTTGTCAAAAGCCCGGTCTTGCCCAAAATGATGCAATTAAACACCGGGTCGCACCGATGGGAGAGAATATGAGCGAACCAGCCAGCTCAAAAGACGAGTCCGACAAGCCCGCGAACAGCCCGGCCAAATCCGGCGACAATATCGGTCGTATCGCCCTGATACTGGCGGGGGTTCTGGCCGTCGGCGCGGTCGGCGTGCAGGTCTATCGCAGCACCGCAGAGACCGAAACGCCAGCAGCCGTCGCCTCTGCACCCGCCGGGGAAGAGGCGCCCAGTGTCAACGAGGTAATCGCGGGCCTGGAAAAGAAGCTGCAGGAAAACCCGGAAGATGCGGAAAGCTGGCGGATGCTGGGCTGGAGCTATTTCGAGACGCAGAAATTCGCCGAATCCGCCACTGCGATGAAACGCGCGACCAGCCTCGATCCCGACAATCCCGAATATTGGTCCATGCTGGGCGAGGCCCTCGTCATGTCCAGCGACGGCACCCAGGTTCCGCCTGATGCCGCCGAAGCCTTTGACAAGGCGCTGGCCCTCGACAAGAGCGATCCGCGCGCGCGCTATTTCCTTGCCGTGCGCAAGGATATCTCCGGCGATCATCAGGGCGCGATCAACGACTGGTTCGCGCTGCTCGAAGACACCCCGGCCGACGCACCCTATGCCGAAGATGTTCGCCGCGTCATCTCGCAAGTCGCGGAAAAGGAAGGCATTGACGTCGCCGCCCGCCTCGCCAAAGCGACCCCGGCCGCCCCGACCGGCGGCATTGCCACCGACGGCCCGGCCGTTGCCACCGCCGCCATTCCCGGACCCAGCCGGCAACAGATGCAGGAAGCCGCCAGCCTGCCACCCGGCCAGCAGGAAGCGATGATCGCCAACATGGTCGACGGCCTCGACGAACGGCTCAAGTCGAACCCTGACGACCCCAATGGCTGGATCATGCTGATGCGCAGCCGCATGCAGCTGGGCCAGACCGTCCAGGCCCAGCAAGCCCGCGACCGCGCCCTCGCCGCGTTCAAAAATGACGGCGCGGAGGCGAAGCGGATCAGGGAAGCCGCCGCGGCGCTGGGGATCGGGGGCTAGGTGAGAGGTCTGCTTTGGGCGTAAAAAGTGGATCTTAGGGAAACCAAAGCGGCTGGTCTGCTTTCGACCGAGTTCCAGACGTTGGATTTGGGTTTTGCTGGAGCGGCTGAAAGGAGTAGTTATTCGCAGTGTCCAATTCAGTCTCTATCGCTGAACCTCGCCACCAGCCCTGGCTCGTTGCATCCGACGATAGTGTCGATGAAGCTTGGGTTGCACGCTGTATTGCTCTCGGAGAATATCTTGTTGCCGAGAACAACGGTACCTCTGTCGGTTTCCTGAGATGGAGCCGGTTTTGGGGGAAGGTTCCCTACATGGACATGATCTGCATTGATCAGCCCTTTCGAAAAACTGGCATCGGATCCCTACTTCTTGACCATTGGCTGAACCTGGCGGTCGCAAGCGGTGCAACCATCGTGATGACCTCGTGTGAAAACGACGAGCAAACGCCACTAAACTGGCATTTGAAAAACGGTTTCGAACGGGTTGGTGAAATCATGTTTCCCACGATCCAGCAGTCCAGCGAAATATTTCTCGCAAAGCGCCTTACATAAATTGGGAGAATATGGCAGAATTTTTGATTGCCAAGCCAATTTCTGCCGTTCAAAATGACAATATCCAGTGTCCGCTTTCGGGATGAAATTATCATGACCGCTAAGGGCGCAAAAGTGGACGTTGGGAAAACAGAAGTTGTCAGTCGGTTAACGACCCAATTGCGGACCATCAGTTATCCCTCCCTCACCTAGATCGGATGCGGCCTTCCGATAATGCCGATCGGGCGTTCTAGATCGGTGCTATCCCAATTTCCCAGATCAGCCGCAGCTCGGTAGGTGGACGAAAGAAACGCCAACAAACTGGCCCGAGGGTCTTCCGATTTGCGCACCTCGTCATACTTCAACAAAAACTCACCTAGATGCGGTTCGAAATATGCTGTGCCTGGTTCAATACTGGCATAGCCAAAGCCTTCGGGTGATGGATAGGCGTAAGAGTAAAAGCAGGGTTCATCGATCCCGCCTCCACCCGGCCAAAAGCCAGCCGAGCTCACTTCATGACTATAAGCCTCGCGAGTAACATCGTCCGGAAGATTAGAGATCCCGCCCGGGTGCGCAGGCGCTGAGCGTCCGGAAAAACGGGTCACTGCAAGATCGAAGCTTCCCCAGAAAAGGTGAACAGGGCTCACCTTTCCAATGAAGCTTGTCCGAAATTCATTGAACACGGCATCAATCTTCAAAAGTGCGGTATGAAAGCGGGACACCGCTTCAGCGTCCCATGGTCTTTCGACGACATCTTCAGAAAATGGGATGGCCTGAGGTAGTTCGTTCGGTGAGCCATGATAATCCGGTGAACCACCAAGTCCTGCGATCATTTCCTTGAACCTCGCATCGAACTTGGCGACCGACATCGGCTCTAGTGCAAACTGCATTTGATCGCCTTGTCCGGACGACGCAATCAGTGCTGAATTTTGCAGGTCAAACTGGATTGCTATGCCAGATCCATCAGGGATGAGGCCTGTCCCAAATCCGGTAGCATTCACGTAAAGAGTAGCATGCCAGGAGTGATTGACCCAACGCGAATGAGCCAGCCGATACTTCCCGACAATCTGGGTAAAAAGATGGAGTGCTGCGCAGGTTTCACTCCATGGTTCGAATGGAATATCCGGCCAATCCAATGTTTGGGTCACCACTGATCTCCTGCCTTTTCGCCTCTGAGCCAGTATATCGGTGCATCAAAAAACGACAAATCAACATTTCGGTACGCTGCCCAGAGAACTGATCTAAGACCACCAAGGCACAAGGAACACGATGCTCGTCCAAATAACAAGGTCGGACCATCGGCTTGTCCGCTAACCCGCTTATGCCGAGCATTCGCTTCCCACCCCAGAGTCAGTGGTTGTGAAAATTGTTGGCTAATGTCCGCTTCCGGCATGAAGCGATGAGAGAGCCCGGATGATGCTCCGCCACTTTGACCTGCCCTGGCTTCACTAGGGATAGGCGTCAAACGTGCTGTTGGCATCAAACCGGGGGCACCATGTTGGCCGGTACTGGTTCTGGACTGTGCTTGTTAATTTGAACGCCGACGGATCGTCAAAGCATCCGAGAGACACTAGTCGCATCCCGGGGTACGCTTTCGGGTTCACCCAATGAACGTTCGAGTAACACTCGGGACAAAGATATCTTTTCAGACCTGGCCATTTGTCCATTCGAGGATCGAGTTCCAGCGCATCCGACATCGCCACAACGTCCGTTTCCGGAAAAACCGCAACAGCATTTCCCACAGAGCCGGTCATTCGCTGACAGTAATCGCAGTGACAAACGAAACACCGAAGCGGTTCGCTCGCCAATTCTATTGATACGGATTTGCACGCGCATTGTGCTCTGAACGACAATTTTTTTCTCCTGCGTTGAGGGAAGAGGAAGCCGCGTTGCAACATGGATAACAGCCGCCGGGTCGATCTGTCCATAAGCCCGGCTTCTGGAGCCGGGCTTATGGATTTGTTACCCGGTCAGGGTATGAGCCATGTGAGGGTTACTTGCTCGAGGCAGCAAGCCCATTATCAGCCAGGCTGGACAGATAGAGGTACAAAGACTGAAGCTCGTCTTCAGTGAAAGCGGGAAATCGATCTGGTCCGACCAGACTCATCAACCCCAGATCATTGCGTCCATCCTTGGTCACGCCTACCTTCATCAGTCGCCGAAATTCTGCTTCACTATAGATGGCAACGATCGCAAGATCAGGGGTAAGAATATCACGTGTTTGCTCTCCCCGCAGGTCCAGACCATGACATTCATTGCACGTTGTCATCGCCAGCCTCTCGCCACGATGTAAAACCGGATCGTCGGCCGGTTTGGTTTTGAGACCCGGGACCTTCATGGCCAGGGCTGCCATATGATCATCCGCTCTGGTCGCCAGCACCCAGCGGGCTGCCCAACCCAGCCTTGGCGGAGGAAGCGGATTTTCCACCGGCGGCACGGATTGCAGAAAGGCAATCAGCTCGGCGACCTGTACGTCGGACAGGTGCACCCAGTTATAGGACGGCATTGAATACATCGCGCGGCCATTGGCATTGATCCCATGCCGGATCGCTGCCTCCAGCTGAGCAGGCGTGGCTTCCCTGGCGTATATGCTGAGATTGGGTGCGACGCCTCTCTCAACCCAGTCCCATTGGTCCGTAAAGACCTGCCCCTGCAGCTGTTGGCCATGGCAGCCGAAACATCCACGCGTCCGGGCGATATGCCGGCCATTTTCCAGTGCCGCTTTTCCCGAGGGGATGGGAAGAGCAAATGTTTCGGGTGGATCGACATCGGCGAGGTAAACTTCGCTGGCAACATATATAAATGCAGCCGCCAAAACCGGCAAGGCGAACGCGAAAAGCGCACAGTAGAACAGGACTTTTTTCCAGGACACCGGCCATTCCCCCCTCGGATGAACACCATATATCACATGCTTCGGCCTCTCAAATTGCCATTTGTTCGGAAATATGGCGTGTCCGCTGCGGGGAAACACCGGACATCGCAGCATTGGGTGAAAAGCGGGCTTTCCGCGCCTCGGTGCTTTCGCCTTTTTCGAAAATCACATGCGACCCAATCCAATCCAGATCGCTG